>DASVAI010000438.1:0-10566 GCA_036376445.1 Acidobacteriaceae bacterium | reverse complement strand
CATCTGCCGCTGTTGCGTGGTCGTGACTTCAATGAAATCGACGGGAGCGCTCATCACGAAGCCGCTGTTCTCACACGTGACGCTGCGACTCGCTTGTGGCCTGGCCAGAGCCCCATTGGGAGGCGCTTCCATCTCTTCGACGACAAGAACAAACCAACCGAGTGGATTACGGTCATCGGCATTTCAGCCGATATGGTTCAGGAGCTTCAGGAAAGTGACCCGAAGCCACTGCTCTTTGTCCCTTATCGCCAGGAAGGCTGGGACAACATGGCTTTGGTGGTTGAGTCTGCCACTGATCCGCTTCAGTCCATGCGCATGGCCGTACAAAGCGTCGATGCGGAATTGCCTCTTAGTGATCCATATCGACTGAATAAGGCAGTCGAGCAACAGGTCTGGTTCCTCAGTTTGTTTGGAAAGGTCTTCTCAGGTTTCGCGCTCATCGCTATGCTTATGGCGTCGGTCGGCATCTACGCCGTCATTGCGCACGCCACGAGCAGTCGTACCCAGGAAATCGGAGTGCGCTTGGCGCTCGGCGCCACGATGCGTAACATCCTCATGCTGGTTATGAGACGCGGACTGTGGCAGATGTCCGTTGGACTCCTCTTAGGTCTTGGCGCCGCTTTGCCGCTTGCCCACCTCATGGCTTCGCTGCCGGTCGGCGCCTCACGATCCGATCTAACGATTCTCTTCATTGTCGCTTGTACCTTGGCATGCGTTGGCGTCTTTGCTTGCTGGCTTCCTGCACGTCGTGCGACCGGCCTCGATCCTGTGAAGGCTATTCGTTACGAATGACCCACGCCCGCAATGATTCGGCGTGAAATCTTCTGTGCAACGCCAGGGCTGGGGCCTATCTGACGATTGAGCTCAACTAACGATTTCAGGCCTTATCGCTGATTGAGCAGTCGATTCCCTGCCCTGGGAATCAGGCTGCTGTTCGTCCATGCTGTATCGCGGCCCACTGAGTACCGAGGACTCAGCGCTGCTATTCCAGAGTTCGATGGTCCGCGCAACCCGCGCCTCCACCCATGACCAGCCACACAGTTGTCGCATCCTCTTCCGGTTTACGAGAAGGCGAGTGAAATGGTTCCACTAGCGAGCCCGAGCAAGGCCGCGATCGCCTTCGGCGGGGGGCGATCACGGCGCAGAAGAACTAATGTCGCTTCCGCAGTTAACAGTCGGCTGGTGGTTTTGGACTCGCTATCTGTATGAGGAATACCTTACGGCTTCCAAACGAATCAGTAACTTATTGATTTCATGATGTCCGTTCTTGTTGATGATCAGCCTTCGGCGGGGTCTTCCAACTTTGCCTCTCCTCGGCTTGATCAGAGACGATAACGAATTGGTCATCCCGGGCGTCATTCTCTTCTGGAGGCTGTGTGACGGGTCCGCACCCTAGCGATTATGCCCCGGTCCGCCGCTGCGAGTTCGTCATTTTGTTCGTTACATATCTTGACAGAGCGTCGGCATGTGCTAGACTCGGCGCACTAGAAAAGCAATCCCGCGAATTGCTTCTGTTGAGCGTAAGACGCCGGGCAATTCGCCTGGTTCGCTATCGGCCCCATTCCCGTTCTCATCGTCATCGCCCTTTGCGGTGCGGCATTGCGCTGCGCCAGATAGCGTAGTCCGCCGTCCCCAAAACAGGAGACGTTTCTATGTGGTCTCGCAGCCTGTTGTGGGCCGATCTTCGGTTGGTGCCGGTCGATAACGACTTGAGCGGCAGCTTGCCGAGACGCTACGATGTGCGCCGAGTGCGCGGTATCCGCGACGTGTTCCGCTCGCTGGGCAGGCGCCTACCGTGGGCGGTCTGCTTCGAGTTTGACGCGCCTGAAGCATCTGCGCTGGATGCGCTGACGGAGATCCGGCACCGGTACCGCGCGCTGCCCGTCATCGTGCTGGCGAATTGCCACAACGCGGGGCTGGACGCGTCGGCGGCGCGGCACTCGATGCGAGCGTGCTTGGTAAAGCCGGTTTCCGTGCGACGGTTGTGCAGCTGCCTGGCCAGGATCAGCAGCGGCGAGCCTTTCGCCTCAGACGCCACAGAAAATCGCAACATACCTATTGCATGGCGGGAGCCGGGGGCAGCGATGGCGGCAGCGCCGGTGAGTGCGGCACTTTCCGTAGCCAGCGCCATGTCCTACGTGGAATCCAACTACGTCGAGCAACTGCGGATGAGCACGGTGGCGAAGCTCTGCAACCTGAGCCCCTTTCAGTTCAGCCGCTCATTCAAACGGGAGCATGGGCTCACCTTCCGCGATTACATCGTGAAGATGCGGATACAACGGGCGGCGCAACTGATGACAGAGTCGCACATGTCCGTGACCGATGCCGCGTTTCACGTCGGCTTCAATGACTGCTCGTACTTCGCACGCATGTTCCGGCGAGAGCTCGGTGTGTGCCCGTCACTGTATCGAGCAGAGAACCTGCCGGGCCAGTTACCGTTGTTTCCGCCGTCCGCTCCCAGCGTCCGGCGCCTGCAAGAAACTACCAGTCTCACTGCAACAAAATCCTAGCGCATCCGTAATAGTTCCGTTTTAGATGCTGGCGGCGCCGGCAGTCTGCGATGAGGCGATCTGCGCCGCATCAGCAGAGTTGCGCAGGAGGATCTTCCATGGCAGTGGCACTCTCCTATCCCGGTGTGTATGTCGAAGAAATCCCGAGCGGCGTGCGCACCATCACCGGTGTGGCCACCTCCATCGCAGCGTTTGCCGGCTGGGCGCCCAAGGGCCCAACGGACAGCGCGGGACTGGTGTTGAGCTGGGCAGATTTCGTGCGGCAGTACGGCGGCTTGAATGGCCACAGCTATCTGGGTTACGCGGTCTCTCACTTCTTCCAGAACGGCGGCCAGCAGGCGTACATTATCCGGCTGGTGACTTCTGCCGATGGAACACCGGCCAACAACGCCGCCGCTGCAAAGCTAACCCTGGCGCCGCTCAACATCAACGCTCAGAACCCTGGTGCCTGGGCGAACAACTACGCCATTGCGATCAAGAACCAAGCAAGCGGGGATCGCTTTCAACTGCAAGTGGTCTACATCGATCCGACGGACCCCACCGGCAATACGCAGGTGGTGGTGGAGTCATACGCGAACGTGTCGGCGGTCAGCCCAGATGTGCAGGGGCGATATGTCGGCGACGTCGTCAACAATCAGTCCAGCTACATCACTGTGAAGGTGACACAGCCGCCCTCACCGGCGCACCCGGTAGACACTCCGGCGGTGGGGAAACTAGTCGCTGCGCAGAAGCTTACGGGCGGTGTCGATGGCGTGCCGCTTGTTCCAAGCACCGGCGCGTTTGAGGGTGCGTTGATCCCCGGCGGCGTGCTGGGCGGCACCGGCGGCATCAACCTGCTGGACCATGTCGACCTTTTCAATCTGCTGTGCGTACCGGGAGAGACCACAGGGACCACGCTGGCACTGTTGGAGGAGTATTGCCAGGAGCATCGCGCTTTGCTGATCTGCGATTGCGATGCGGGCGCGACACTGGCCAATGTTGCCAATGCGCTGAACGGCATCACCGGCAGCGCGGCGACGAATGCAGCGTTTTATTTTCCATGGATCATTGCGCCCGACCCGTTGAGCCAGAACCTCCCGTCGCAGTATCCACCGTGCGGTTTTGTCGCCGGCATCTACGCGCGCACGGACGGCACGCGCGGTGTATGGAAGGCGCCGGCCGGCACAGAGGCGAGCCTGATCGGCGCCAGCGGCGTGGTGGTCCCACTGAACGACCAAGAGAACGGAGTGCTGAACCCGAAGGCGATCAACTGCATCCGCAACTTCAACGTCTACGGCACCGTGATTTGGGGAGCCCGCACCTTGCAGGGCAATGACGAGATCGGATCGGAGTGGAAGTACATTCCGGTACGGCGCACGGCGCTGTTCATTGAAGAGAGTCTGTTTCGCGCGCTGAAGTGGGTGGTCTTCGAGCCGAATGACGAGCCACTGTGGGCAGAGATTCGACTGAACGTGGGCGCCTTTATGCAGAACCTCTTCCGCCAGGGCGCTTTCCAGGGAAAGACACCGACAGAAGCCTATTTTGTGAAATGCGACAAGGAGACCACCACCCAGAATGACATCAACCTGGGCATCGTCAATATCGTCGTGGGCTTCGCCCCGTTGAAGCCGGCAGAGTTCGTCGTGATCCAAATTCAGCAGATCGCCGGACAGATCGCCACATAAGGAGAGACCCATGGCGCAATTTACAGCCAATCCGCAGCGCTTCGATCCCTACAAAAACTTCAAGTTTCGTGTGAAGTGGGACGGAAAATATGTGGCCGGCGTCAGCAAATGCGGCATGCTGAAGCGCACTACCGAGGTGGTGAAGCATCGGGAGGGCGGCGATCCCTCCTCCAGTCGGAAGTCGCCGGGCCGAACCGAGTATGACGCGATCACGCTGGAGCGGGGGGTGACCCACGATGTGGAGTTTGAGAAGTGGGCCAACAAGGTGTGGCATATTGGCGCCGGGCTCGGGGCTGAGGTATCGCTGGCGGACTTCCGCAAGAACATCACGATCGAGGTCTACAACGAGTCCGGTCAGCTGGCCATCGCGTACAAGGTCTACCGCTGCTGGGTGTCGGAGTTCCAGGCAATGCCGGACCTGGATGCGAACGCGAATGCGATCGCGATTCAGCACATCAAGCTGGAGAACGAAGGCTGGGAGCGCGATGACAGCGTCTCCGAACCCACCGAGCCTTCCTTCACCGTGCCGGCGGTCGGGTGATGGTCCATGCATCCGCTTTCCGTTCAGGAACTGCTGTCCGTCTGGGAACGTGGTCTCGACGCGCGGCCGTATGAGCGGGCGCTGTTGCTGCTGGCCGCGGCGGAAGCCGATTCGACCAAGGAGCAACTGGCCGCCTGGAGCTTGGGCCATCGCGACGATTCCCTACTCGCGCTGCGCGAGTGCGCCTTTGGCTCCGAGCTGAACGTCGTGGCAGTGTGTCCGCGCTGTACGCAGGAGTTGGAGATGCTCCTGTCTGTACCGGCACTGCGCGCGTCGGCGGCTTCTGCAGCAGGCAATTCGGAAGGTGAGGTTTCGCTCGGCCAGTATCAGGTGCGCTGCCGTCCGGCGAACAGTGGGGACTTGATGAAGTGCAGAGGCACTGATTTGGAGACGATCCGCGCGGAGCTGCTCGCACGCTGCGTGCTCGAAGCACGGTGGAACGACGAACCGGTGGAAGCGAGCGCGTTGCCGCAGGAGGTGGCTGAAGCGGCGACGCAGCAGATGGCCGCCTCTGATCCGCAGGCGGATATACGCATCGCGCTCGATTGCTCGGCGTGCCGGCACCACTGGGAGGAGGTGTTCGATATCGTGTCGTTTTTCTGGACCGAGATCGACGCCTGGTCGCGCCGTCTGCTGCGTGAAGTGCATGTGCTTGCGACCGCCTATGGCTGGCGGGAGAGCGACGTGCTGACGCTCAGTCCGGCACGGCGGCAAATCTATCTTGCGATGGCGCAGGCATGAACGATCTGCTGACCAGCATCGCTGCACGGAGCTTTGCACCGACGGCCGGGCTGCGGCCACGGCTGCCTGCACTCTTCGAGCCGCTGAGCGCAGCAGCGCCGACCGCATGGCAGGTTGCTCTGGAAGGGGCAGAGACTATGTCGCCGCGCAACATGGGGGAAACCGAGCCCGACGCGCGCCTGCCAGAGACTCCTCCGCACGCACATCTGCCAAACGTGGACATGCATCCCGCGGCAACGCCGAGTGAGATGGCAGCGAAAAGAAAAACGACATCTGTTCCGTTTACGCCACCGCAACAGACACATTTGCGACGAGCATTGCAATCATCATTCACCTCGCTCGAGCCTTCGCCAACGCTCGCGTCGGAGACTGATGGAGCGCCTGCACGTGAGCGGCCCGCAGTGTCGGTGCCGGTTCGCTCGCTGTCTGAGGAGCAGCAGACGCAGCATGCAATGCGAAGACCAGCCGTTACTGAAGCCACTGCACTGATCGCGGCCGCTCGCGAGCCGATGCTTCCCGTGACCGCGTCGCTGGTGACGTCTCCGCATGTGGCAAAGGTCGCGGCGGAGATGGGTAGCTCCGTACCTGCGGTGAGAGCTGCCCGTGCGCCCGCGGCGTCCGAGTTTCCCTCAGTCGTCGGCACCCAGCCGGATGTGCGGGTCACCATCGGGCGCGTGGAGGTTCGCGCGCTGATGGAAACAACGCAGCGCGAGCCCCGCACGGCGTCGCCGGTGGTCGGCCTGGACGAGTATCTGCGCCGCGGCGCGCCGCGAGGGCCGTCATGAGTAATGCTCTCGCGCTCTCTGCCGTCACACTCACCCTGCAGGCGATCCTGACCAACGGGGTCACAGTCGATCCTGACCTCACCGACACAACGGTCACGATACTTCCGCCGGACAAGGCGCGCGGGAACAACAATGCGAATCAATTGAACCTGTTTCTCTACCAGATCCTGCCGAACGCCGCGTGGCGCAACCAGAACATTCCCACCCAAGTGGCGCGGAGCGAGACGGGCAATCCTCCGCTGGCGTTGACGCTCCACTACCTGGTGACCGCGTTCGGACGGGATAACGATGCTACTCTGCCCTTCGGCCATCATCTGCTGGGTCGTGCCATGAGCACGCTGTTCGACCATGCGCTGCTGGGACAGGATGAGATCCGTGCAGCAACAGCGGTCGCACTCCCGGGAAGTGATCTTGACAAGCAGCTAGAGCGCGTCCGCATCACACTGCAGCCGCTGACACTGGAAGAGATTGCGAAGCTGTGGTCGGGGCTGGTGACGCAGTATCGGCTCTCGGTGGGCTATGAGGTGTCGGTCGCGCTGATCGAGAGCACGCAAGCGGTACGCACGCCGCTGCCTGTGCTGACACGCGGGCCTGGAGATAAAGGCGTCACCTCGCAGGCAAGCCTGCTGCCGCCCTTCCCCTTGCTCGACTCGATTCAGTTTCCCAACGCGCAGACCGCAGCGCGGCTAGGTGACGTGCTGACGCTGGTAGGCCAGCACCTGGACGGCACCGGCGTCGGGCTCATCTTCCAGCATCCACTGTGGAGCACGCCGGTTGAACTCACGCCGCAACCGGGCGGCACGCCGACGCAGGTGTCCGTGTTGCTGCCGAATTCACCAGCCGTGTGGCCGGCCGGCTTCTACACTGTGACGCTTGCAGTGCAGCGGCCGGGAGAGAGCTACCGGCGCATGACCAACCAGCTTTCGTTCGCGCTCGCCGCGAAGATCGCGATCACGCCGGCTTCAGCGGCAGGCCCGAACATCCCCTACACGATAAGCTGCAATCCGGAGGTGTGGCCGGCACAGCGGGCATCGCTGCTGCTGAGCGACCAGGAGATCCTCGCACAGCCGCACACTTCGAAGACAGCGACTCTTACCTTCCAGACACAAGCGCTGAGTGCTGGCACATATTTTGTACGGCTGCGCGTGGATGGAGTCGACAGCCTGCTGGTGAACCGTGCAGCGGTGCCGCCAGTCTTTGATCCCAGCCAGAAGGTGACCGTGACATGAGCAACGGAGCGGACTGGCAGGTGAGCAATGCGCGCTATCTGGCGGCAGCGATGACATGGCTGCGCTCCGTGATGGACCAATTTGCGTCAGAACACGCGGCGGAGACGATGCCGCCCGTAGCGATACACATTCCAGTACCCGCTCCGCCGGCCGACGACGAGTCGCGATCGTTCTGGCGTCACTTCCGCGGTCACCCGCCGGAGGCCGGAACTCGGTCGCCGGAAATGCTGCTGCCCAGCACAACCACGCGCGCTACGCCGCGGGTCGCGGAGGCTGCGGCCGCGATGCATGCGGCGGAGACCAGCGGGGACCCGCCATCTGCCCTCGTGATCCTGGCCAAGCGGCTGGGGCTTTCGCAGTTTGAGCGGGAGCTGCTGCTGCTATGCATCGGCATGGAACTCGACACCGGCACGGCCGGGCTGTGTGCGCGCTGCCAGAAGGATTCGTCGCGCAACTACCCCACCTTCGCGCTGGCGTTTTCGCTCTTCGACGAGCCTACCTGGGACGCACTCTCACCGGAGCGTCCGCTGCGTTATTGGCGCCTGTTGGAGATTATGCAGGCCAGCGGTCAGCCACTGACCGCCAGTGCATTGCGTGCCGATGAACGCATTCTGAACTACTGCAAGGGACTCAACTACCTTGACGATCGGCTGATCCCGCTGCTGACGCCGATCGAAGCAGGCAACTATGGCGACAGCTTGCCGCCATCGCATCGCGACGCGGTGGATGCGATCGTCGAGCGACTGAAAGCAGCCGGAGAGACCCGCGGACTGCCGCTATTGCAATTGCTGGGGGCGGATGCAGCCAGCAAACAACTCGTGGCCAGCGAAGCCGCGAGCGCAGTTGGCCTGTGCCTGTACCGGATGACAGTGGCGCTGCTGCCCACGCACGCCGCGGACATCGAAACGCTGGCACGGCTGTGGCAGCGGGAAACGCTGCTCTTGCCGCTCGGGCTCTATGTAGATGCGCTCACAGGGATGGCAGAAGGCCCGGAGCAAGCCGCTCCCGTGACCCGGTTGCTCGACCGCGTGGAGGGCGCGGTGTTTCTTGATAGCCGCGAGGCGTGGCCGGGCCTGGGCAAGAACGCCGTCTCGATGCAGATTTCCCGGCCCACTGCGTCGGAACAAATGGCAGCGTGGCAGTCGGCACTGGGTCAGGCCGCGGCAGATAATCCGGGACGCCTGGCCGCACAATTCAACCTGAGCTATAGCGCCATCCGGCAGATTGCCCAGCAGACCCTTGCGTCGTCCGGCGCAGGCGGTACAGCTGCAGGCGATAGCGCCGCAATGACCAGCGACGATAGCCAGCAAGCGACAGAAGGGGCTGCGCAAACACCTTCTGCATCGCCTATAAGCGCCTCCCTGCTAGAGCAGCGGCTGTGGGAGACCTGCCTCGCCAGCACGCGGCCGCAAATGGATACGCTGGCCGAGCGCCTGGAGTCGGGCATGGGGTGGGATGACCTGGTGCTGCCGCCGGCGGAGCTGGCGCTGTTGCACCAGATTGTGGAGCAGGTGGGCATGCGGGCCACGGTTTACGAAAGCTGGGGCTTTGCGCAGCGCATGAGCCGTGGTCTCGGCATCAGTGCGCTTTTTGCCGGCGACAGTGGAGCAGGCAAGACGCTGGCTGCCGAGGTCATTGCGCACGAGTTGCGAATGACTCTCTACCGGATTGATCTGTCGGCAGTGGTTAGCAAGTACATCGGAGAGACGGCGAAGAACCTGCGCCGGCTCTTCGACGCAGCGGAGAGCGGCGGCGCGATCCTTTTCTTCGACGAAGCCGACGCCTTGTTCGGCAAACGCAGCGAGGTGAAGGACAGCCACGACCGCTACGCAAACATCGAGATCAACTACCTGCTGCAGCGAATGGAGGCTTTCCGCGGACTGGCAATCCTGGCGACCAACATGAAGAGCGCGCTTGATCCGGCGTTCATGCGGCGGTTGCGCTTCGTGGTGCAGTTCCCCTTTCCGGGCGTGACCGAGCGAAAGGCGATCTGGCAGCGCGTCTTCCCTGCGAAAGTCCCGCTGCAATCGCTGGACTATGGGCGGCTCGCGCGCTTCAACATCACGGGCGGACTCATTCACAACATTGCGGTGAATGCGGCGTTCCTGGCGGCACGAGGCGGAACAGCAGTCACGATGCCGCTGGTGCTCGAAGCGGCCCGCGGTGAGTTCCGCAAGATCGAGCGACCAATCAACGAGGCGGACTTCCAGTGGCAGGAGTCGAAGGCGGTGGTGGCATGACGATCGATGTGCGTATCGAGCGGCTGGTGCTGGACGGGCTGCCGTCGATGGCGGATACACACGCGGTGCGTGGCGCGCTGGGCCGCGAGCTCACCCGTCTGCTCCAGACCGGCGGGCTCTCTGACGAGCTTCGCACCGGCGGAGCACTGCCGCATCTGCGGGGCGATGCCATCCACGTTCAGCCAGCCGCGCTCCCGCAGCGGTTCGGAGAACAGGTAGCCGGGTCTGTGCACGGCGCCATCGGAGGATGCGGCACACCTCGAGCGCGTGAGAAAGGAAGGTATTGACACATGCCGACGATGCGTCACAAGGCATGCACGCGAGGGACGAGCGTTAACCGTGTGAGCCGCGCTCCTATCCTGCAGCGCCAGTGCGCCTGCGGTCAGCATACGGTAGGCGGAGGCGAGTGCGACCAATGCCGGAAACGGCGCGAACAGAAGATCCAGCAGCAAGATGGCGCTGGTGTGGCTGGCATTGCTCCTCCCATCGTGCATGAGGTGTTGCGCGCGCCCGGGGAGCCACTGGATCTCGCGACACGAGCCTGGGTAGAACCGCTGTTCCACGAGGACTTCAGCACCGTCCGCACACACTCTGATGCGATGGCAGCAAGTTCGGCCCGTGAGGTGGACGCGTCAGCGTACACCGTGGGCAGGCACATTGTCTTTGACTCCGGTGCGTATGCTCCCCACACCTACGCTGGCCGACGGCTGCTGGCTCATGAACTGGCCCACACCGTGCAACAGCGAGGTGCATCGGCGCCCGGCGAAGGAACGCTGCGAATCTCTGAGCCTGGGGATCACTGGGAGCAGGAGGCCACCCAGGGCGCTTCCCGAGTTGAGGCAAATGTCACGCCGCG
>DASVAI010000014.1:0-2325 GCA_036376445.1 Acidobacteriaceae bacterium | reverse complement strand
TGGAAGTTTTTGCGTGGGCTCAAGCAACGTTATCTGCGCAAGTGCGAACTATTCCCAGCAGCATTCGACCCGCGCCGCATCCGGCGCGTGAGGTCGCTGCGGGAATTCGACGATCGCGTGATGGCGCCCTACTGCGGCTTCACCGGTGCGGACGACTACTATGATCGAGCGGCGAGCGCGCGTGTGGTGGATCGCATTGCCATTCCGGCGCTGGTGTTACATGCGCTCGACGATCCGTTTATCCGCATTCTGCCGGAGACGCGGGCAAAGCTGATGGCGAATCCGCACGTGACCCTGATCGAGACTGAGCATGGCGGTCACTGCGCCTTTCTTGCGCCGGTGCAGGGATACGACGGCTACTGGGCGGAGAGGCTGCTGTTCGATTTTCTGCACGCGCAGTGCCCGGGTCGCTGATGGAGACGGACTGGAGCGTTGCGGCTGGGGCGGATGATCCGGTGCTCGAGCTGCCGTGGCGCGATGATGAAAGCGGACTGGCCTGGACAAACCTGCAGATGAGTGCGGAGGCGCAGAAGGAACGCATGGCTGCTATTCCGGAGGCCGTTGCCTCGCCTGCGCTGGCGGACAGCTTGGCGCTGCTCAACGCGCCGCAAGGGCTGTTGCTGACGACGAAGTGCGATCGATGGCTGTTGGACGAAGAGGAGCGCGCAGATCTTGCGGATGCTCTTGATGCACCGCCGGCTGCCTGCGGGTACGGGTCCTACATCGATGTGCTGACGGCGCGTGCGATTCCAATGACAGACCTTCTGTTGCATGAAGGATGGGCGCGGCTGACGGCGATGCGGTGTGCGGCTGTTGCGGCAGAAGACGCGCGGATGGAATTAGTGGTGCGTCCTGCCTGCAGCAAAGGCATATGGGGCTATGGAATAACCCTTTACTGCTATGCATGTGGGATGGATGAGGCGCACGCGGAGACTGCATGGGCGAGCGCGCTGAAGCAGATCACTCCCGTGCTAATTGAGGAAGCAGAGAATCTGCTGGCGAGTGCCGACGATGCCAACCAACCCGGGCGCTTATCTTGAAATATATGAAGCGAGTGCGACAGGAATTAAGAGTTGCGCTGGGTGCAATCGCGATCGCGAGTGCGGTTATGTGCGCGGGCCAGGAGATCGGAACGATTGCTCCCGATCTGCCGTCGAATTCGCTTGAGACTGCGCAGCGGCTGGTACACGAGGGTAAGTTTGCCGAGGCGGATGCCATGCTGCGGCCGGTGATTGCTGCGAACCCGAAGTCGGCTGAGCCGCGCTACCTGCTGGCATACGCGCTGCTGCGCGAAGACAAGCCGGATGAATCGCTGCGCGAATACACCAGCGCGGCCGCCCTGCGCGCGCCGACCGCAGGGGAGTTGCGTAATGTTGCGCTGGACTACGTCCTGCTGAAGGACTTGAGCGATGCCGAGCGATGGATGAACCGCGCGCTCGAAATGGACGGCAAGGATGCGGAGACCTGGTATGCAATGGGCCGGCTCCGCTACACGCAGGGACGCTACGGCAATGCACTCACATGCTTTGAGAAGACGCTGGCGCTAAACCCACATAGCGTGAAGGGCGAAAACAATCTCGGGCTGGTGTACGAGGCGCTGAATCGCAATGACGATGCCGTGCAGGCCTATCGAACGGCAATTGCGTGGCAGAAGGACGATCCGGCAGCCAGCGAGCAGCCGCTGCTTAATCTGGCGATCCTGCTGATGCATCGCGACCAGATGGATGAGGCGCAGAATCTGCTCGAACAGGCCGCGCATATCGCGCCGAAGGAACCGCGTATCCACGAAAATCTGGGGCAGATATATCTGCGGACAGGACGTGCGGCGGACGCAGTGGCTGAGTTCGGCATGGCGGTTACACTCTCGCCCAACAATCCTCGATTTCACTTTCTCCTTGGGCAGGCTTGCCGGCGCAGTGGGGACAGCGCGCGTGCCCGGGAGGAGTTTGCGAAGTCTGCTGCGCTGAATGGAACGCATTCGACGGCCGATCAGCCGTAACATGCGCTAGCGCCTGGAGTGAAGGCTACAATATGGAGTACCTGCCGGAGCGGGCGAGTAGCTCAATTGGATAGAGCATCAGCCTTCTAAGCTGAGGGTTGCCGGTTCGATCCCGGCCTCGCCTACCAGATTCACCGGCCTATACCGGGATTACCTGCATCCAAATCAATGCGGTGGACACTGAGTGCTTCAGGCACATACAGGCGGTATTGCCGTGGGGTATTTTGCTGGCGCTCGTTGGGTCCGCGTTACCTGCATATCCCGCCGACGTTCCCCGCGATGCGCGTGCATTTGTGCAGATGATCGTTGCCAACGAACTGAACGCG
>DASVAI010000415.1:0-4955 GCA_036376445.1 Acidobacteriaceae bacterium | reverse complement strand
CCCCATCGGAATGAGCTGCCGATGCTTTGAGGCCTTTTCAATGACCGATGGCAGGTCAATCAGGATACGGTCGAACTCCGGCGCCTTGGCGCCGGCAATAAATCCAAATCCCAAGTTCAGCTTTTTTCCATTGTCGGCCAACACAAAGCTGGGCTGCCCGTCGAGCAGCGAAATGCCCTGGCCTGGCAGGTCGTAAATCAGCACGTGTCCATCCGCGACCAGCAGCAGGGGAGTCTCGTCAATGCCATCGCGAACGATCAGCATGCAACGATCTGGCTTGTCGATCATCAACGACAGGTTGTAGAGCGGTTCGTCCGGGGCGAAGGACATTCGCAGCGCCAGGCTCTGAATGCGTCCATCGATGCCCTTGATGACCGGAACCAGCGCCGCGGCTTCATCGGGCGTGCGAGCCGTGGGCTTGGGCTGGGCCAGCGATGATGCAACAAATAATGCGATTGTCGAAAATACGATGATTGGACTGATCCTCATGCCCATCGTGTTCCTTCTGAGCTCCCGAGGTTTTTCATCACTTTGCTTGAATACCGCGCTTGGGCAAACAGGTTTAGCCGCCCGGCTCGTCGGGCGCTTCGCCGTTCCCAACAGAAGCGCCCGACAAGCCGGGCGGCTAAACGGCATGTCGTCTAGCGCGATCCATTGTATTGGCGGATTGAAGGGAAAAAAACGAGGCCCGCCGGTTGGCGAGCCTCGATTTCGAATCTTCAATTGTCGCAGAAGATCATGGCTTAGTAGCGTCCGCGGCCACCGCCGCCTCCGCCACCACCGTAGCCGCCACGGCCACCGCCGCCGCCGCCGTAGCCGCCGCGGCCGCCGCCGCCGCCGCCACCGAATCCGCCACGGCCACCACCGCCGCCGCCGCCACGAGGACGGTCTTCGCGAGGCTTGGCTTCATTGACGGTCAACGTGCGGCCGTCGTGCTGCTGGCCATTGAGGCCCGCAATCGCGGCTTGCGCCTCTTCGTCGGTGCCCATCTGCACGAATCCAAAGCCCTTACTGCGGCCCGTGTCGCGGTCAGAAATGACTTCCGCCGACTGCACGCTTCCGTGCGCCGCGAACAACTGTTCCAAATCCGAGCTCGTTGTGTTGTAGCTCAGATTACCTACGTATAACTTGCTGCCCATCTCGAGTTCTCCTGTGACTGGGCACATCCACCCGCGTTTTGCTTTCCGGGTGGGGCTGAAAGGGGCCGACGTTCCGGCCCGGAAGGTATCAGGCTCTGGAGCGCGGAAGCGAATCTGCAAAATAGCACACGTTACCGGGCCTCATTCGTCTGACGAACCAAGCGCACACGTTAACCGGGAGTCATTCCCGCCGCCAGCGGGGAAAACCGAATTGTCGATTTTCTTTAGAAGCGGGTGACATTAGCCAGGTTTATTGCGTCTCGCGCAGGAAAGAACCGGGCGAGCCGGACGGTGGCTCGTGACGTAGTGTTTTGTATGAGAAGCCAAGGATCGGCGCAAGAGTTGGAGCGGCGGCGGCGTCTGGCCGTTCGCCGGGTTCAGGAGGGAAGACCAGCGGCGGAGGTCGCCCGCTTCTTTGGGGTCCACGAAAGGACGGTGCGACGATGGGTCACAACGCAGCAAGTCGAAGGAGATGAGGGACTGGCGGCCAAGCCGCAGCCTGGCCCCAAGCCTAAGCTCACGGCCCAGCAGGAAGCGGAGGTTCTCTCGTGGCTGTCACGCAATCCAACCGAAGCGGAGTTTGGATTTCCCACCGAGCTGTGGACCGGCGCTCGCATTGCCCAACTGATCCAGAGGCGCATGGACGTGAAGATGAACCCCAATTACCTGATCAAATGGCTGCGCGATCGCGGCATCACCCCGCAGATGGTCCGGCGCCGCCCACGCGGCCACAATCCCCAGGAGATGCAGCGCTGGCAGAGCCAGGAGTGGCCGCGCATTTTAAAAAAGCGAAGGAGCAGGAGGCCAAGATCATTTTGATCGACGAAACGGGCATCCTCATGCGGCCGCTGGTGCGGCGCAGCTTGGCTCCCCGCGGCCATCCGATGGTCGTACGGTATCAGTCCAAGCACCGTCAGAAGATATCAGTGCAGGGCGCCTTGGTGCTTTCCAGTGAGGGCCAGCCGCAAGCGCTGCGCTGTCAGATGCACGAGGACAGCTACGTCGATGGCCAGAAGACGGCTGATTTTCTTCGCAAGCTGCTGGCGGAGTTCCACGGGCCGCTGATTGTCGTGTGGGACCGAGGCAACATGCACAGGGGCCCATTCATTCGCGAACTGCTGGAGCAGTTCCCGCGATTGAGCCTGGAGCAGTTGCCGTCTTACTGCCCGGACCTGAACCCCATCGAGTGGCTTTGGTCGTGGATCAAGTACTGTGAACTGGTCAATCTGTGTCCGCGAGATCTGCGACACCTGGCTTCAGAGTTGGCCAAGACTCTGGTCCGCGGCGCAGAAAATACCACCCTGCAGGAAAACTTTGTCCGAGCCGCTGGCCTGACTACCGCAGCAGAGCTCGAACGGGCAATCGCCGCGTGAAACGCAGTAGCGGTCGCGCTTGCGCGAAGTTGACCACGCCTTTCAATTGCAGCGCGCAACGGCGCGCAAGCGCGACCGCTAAACGATCGCCTGGAATCTGAAATTCCCACACAATTGAGCCCCACCCGCATTCCGGTTGTAATAGTCCCAACGACCCCATTACAACAGAACTGGTATGTCTATGCGCCACTTACTTCCCCTTCTTCTCATCCTCATATTCCCCATGATGGCCCACGCACAAACCTCTTCGACAGAGCCCGCGGATCCGTACCTCTGGCTCGAAGAAGTCTCATCGCCGCGAGCGATGGAGTGGGTGCACAGTCACAACGACGCGACCACCAAGCGCCTCGAGGCGGATCCCCGCTATGGCATCAACCGCACCTATGCGCTCGCGATCGGCGGCGCTAAGGACCGTATCCCGCAGCCCGGGTTCCTGCGAGACCAGATCTACAATTTCTGGGAGGGCCGCGAGCATCTGCGTGGGATTTGGCGCAAGACCACGCTCGATGATTATGCCTCGGCGGACCCGCACTGGACGACCGTGCTGGACATCGACGCGCTCAATAAGGCCGAGGGCAAAAGCTGGGTATACAAAGGCGCCACAATTCTGCAACCCGAAGAAACGCGCTGCATGGTCGGACTCTCCGACGGCGGCGAGGATGCCTTCGTCGCGCGGGAGTTCGATTTGGAAACTGACCGTTTCGTCGAGGGCGGATTCACACTTCCGCGCGGCAAGCATAACCTTGCCTGGGAAGACAAGGACACACTGCTGATCTCCACCGACTGGTCGCCGGGCGATCTCACGGAGTCGGGGTATCCGTTCATCGTCAAGCGTCTCAAGCGCGGCCAGCCGCTCTCGTCGGCGGTCGAGGTCTTCCGCGGAACGAAATCCGATGTCGGCGTCGCGCCGGCGGTGCTCCACGATGGACAGGGCCGCACGTTGGCGTTCATCCAGCGGCAAGTCGACACCTTCCGGAGCGAGAAGTTTATCCTTACGCCGCGCGGCGCCGAACGCGCGAGCCTACCGGCCAAGGCCGCAATCTCGGACCTCGTCGACGGGCGCGTGATCCTGCGCATCGACGAAGCCTGGACCGTGGACGGCAAGACCTTCGAGCCCGGCTCATTGCTGCAGACGGATCTCGAGGCCACCAAAGCGTCACCCGGCGCGCTCAAGCCCGCACTGATCTGGGCACCCGGACCGCGCGAGGCGCTGGTTGGCGCTCGCACGACCCGCGACAAGCTCCTGTTAGTCATCCTGGACAACGTGCAGGGGCGCGCCTTCGTCTATACGCCATCCGGTGCCGGCTGGACGCACAAGCCGCTGGCGCTGCCGGAGAATTTGTCAGCGAGCCTCGCTTCGGCCGATTCCAGATCGAACCGCGCCTTCATCAATGTGGAAGGCTTCCTGACACCGACCCAGTTGTGGCTGGCAGATGTGGACACCGGCTCGCTGCGGACCATCAAGACGCTGCCGCCAAAGTTTGATGCCTCGCGCGATGTGGTCGAGCAATTCGAGGCGACTTCCACCGACGGAACCAAGATTCCGTACTTCATCGTCCATCGCAAGAAGATCGCCCTCGATGGATCAACGCCCACGCTGATGACCGCCTACGGCGGTTTTCAGATTTCGCGCACGCCGCGCTATTCCGCTGTTGAAGGCAAGCTCTGGATCGAGCAGGGCGGCGCATACGTCCTGGCCAACATCCGCGGCGGCGGTGAGTTCGGACCCAAATGGCACGAGGCGGGCCTGGGCGTCAAACGCCAGATTATCTACGACGATTTTGCCGCGGTCGCAAAGGATTTGTTTGCCCGCAAGATCACCTCGCCGCGCCGGCTGGGCATCGAGGGCGGCTCCAACGGCGGCCTCCTGATGGGCGTCGAGCTCACCCAGCATCCCGACATGTGGCGCGCAGTCGTCATTGACGTGCCGCTTCTGGACATGATCCGCATTTCCAAAATCGCCGCCGGCGCAAGCTGGCAGGGCGAGTACGGCGACGTCAACGCCGACCCGGCGGTGATGGCCTTCTGGCTCAAGACATCTCCGTATCACAACCTGCACAAGGGCGTCGCTTATCCCGAGCCTTTCATCTTCACGACAACCAAGGACGACCGCGTAGGACCGCAGCACGCACGAAAGTTTGCCGCGCGCATGGAAGAACTGGGTTTGCCATTCCTCTATTACGAGAACACCGAAGGCGGCCACGGCGCCGGCGCGGATCTCAAGCAGGCCGCGCGCATGTTCGCGTTGACGATGACCTACCTGCAGGAAAAACTGATGGATTAGTGCGAGAGAGAAGGGGACTTTTGAAAGTGCGTGACTAATGAACAGGAGAATACTTCAGTTCCTCGTGCTGCTCTGCCTCGCGTGGACCGCATGCGCCCCGCTGCAGGCTGCCGATTCCAAACCGAACATCCTCTTCATCCTCGCCGACGACATGGGCTA
>DASVAI010000410.1:0-2627 GCA_036376445.1 Acidobacteriaceae bacterium | reverse complement strand
CTCATTCAACGAATCACGATCACTCGTGTTCCTGTCCTGATCGGCAACGGAATTCCTTTGTTCGGCCCGCTCGAGCAGGACGTTCGTCTCCGCCATCTCGCAACTCAGGCCTTCAAAAGCGGGTTGGTGAAATCCGAGTATGAAGTCCTCTGCTGATCAGGATCGGATGGATGCCGCTCAGGGGAGAGATCTGCTATTTGTGTGAAGTGGCAAATTCGGGTGCCCTCTCCTGAATGCAAAGAAGGGCGGGATACACAATCAGCGGAGCCACCATGGTAAGCATCCAGCCCTACCTTCTATTCGATGGAAACTGCGCCGAAGCAATGGCGTTCTACCAGGCCTGTCTTGGCGGTGAACTCACCATCACCAAGGTCAGCGACACGCCGATGAAGGATCATCTTCCGCCGGCGCAGCACAACAGAGTTGCCTACGCTCACCTGAAGAATGATGCGATCGAGCTATCCGCCACAGACTGGATGCACCCCACCCGAACACCCCGGCCGGGAAATACCGTCTGCATCTACCTCAGCAGCGGAACCTACGGCGAACTGAGAACCATCTTCGACAAGCTTGCCCTCGGCGCCGATCCCGCGCTCCTCGACGATCTGCGCGACTTGCCTTTCGGCAGCTACGGACATCTCGCCGACAAGTACGGCGTGCACTGGTTCTTCAGGGGCGAGAAGAAGTCCGACTCCTGAGCAGTCTTCGATCACGCCTTCCATGCCTCGGCGATCCCCTCCGCCCGAGAGCGGAAGGGAAGCGGCACTTGCAATCGGGCGCGAGCAGGTGTTCGATGGTCGAATCTATCGCGTGGACACCCGCCTGGTAGTGCGGGATTTCAATATTCGCTAGGCTTCGACGTCGCCGGGATCGTCCTACTCATTGCGCTCGTCAAAATTCTCGCGCGCGGCCGGCCATTCCCCGACCTTGCGGAACGCGCTCCACGCGCCGGGACACCCGACCGGCGCGCTAAGGCCATGTTCCGGTGACGTTTACGCACCATTTGGTTTGGCGTTGCGCAATAAAGCTGGCCGGATTTGTCTCGCCGCGCACCAATGTGCTTTCCGGTTGCAACCACAAGCGCCAGATGCTTAGCTATCCTCATGTCGCAAAGATCTGTAATAAACGCTGAACATGCGGAGATCCATATTTCAATGTGCGACCTCGCGCTCGATGTCACGCCAGAGGGTGGCGGGTTTAATTATCAGGTGACGGATCTTGGGAAGAATTGCTTGATCCCAATGATCGGTGGACAGTACGTTTCGCACGAGATTGCGAAGCACCAGGCGGAAGACGATGCGCGCAAAT
The DNA here is from genome assembly GCA_036376445.1 of Acidobacteriaceae bacterium. Taxonomy (GTDB): domain Bacteria; phylum Acidobacteriota; class Terriglobia; order Terriglobales; family Acidobacteriaceae; genus KBS-83. Next base: position 1,319 of record DASVAI010000410.1, on the reverse strand, counting down.
ACGCTGGCGGGTATCCAGGTCCCATTGAGTGGACGCCGGTTCGCTTCTCGGACGGGCAGTAACGAAGACCTTTAGCCTGTCTCGTTTTCGAAGCCGACAGATCGACTCAGGGAGCAAGTCAAGGCCATGCACAGTGTCTTCTTTCGCGTCGAGCACATGACCTTTGGAACCCGCCACAGCGGTTTTCTTGCCACTTAAATATCCCAAATATGTCACACTGAAAGTAGCTAGTAGCAGAGCAGCACCAAGCTCTGTCCGGATCGCCTCTCTAAGTCCTTTGTTTGGACGTCTTTGACCCTAACTTCTTTAAACACGGCATTTAGGCCTCGGCAGAGCGTCTATCCTTCTCAATAAATGCGGGTTATGGAAACCTCTGCCGAGGGGATGGGGAGGGGGTAGGGCACCTCGCCCACCACATTCAGATAACCGCAGCCCTGATACGCTAGAGCCTGCCGGAACCCACAATGCAGACCAACTCCGCTCCCCCCGCTTTTGAGTCGTGGGGCCGCTATCCCAAGCACCGCGCCGAGATCGTTCCGCTCTACTGGACGAGCGACTTCCCGCTGCCCGCGCCGCCCGAGTCGGCCATGCTGCCGGTCGGCATGGGCCGCTCCTACGGCGACTCGTGCCTGCTTGACGGCGGCACCCTGCTCGCCACGCGCGGGCTGGACCGCTTCATCTCCTTCAACCCGGCAAACGGACTGCTCGCCTGCGAAGCCGGCGTCACGCTGGCCGAGATACTCGACTTCGCCGTACCCCGGGGTTGGTTCCTCCCCGTCACACCTGGCACAAAGTTTGTCACCGTCGGCGGTGCCATCGCCAACGACATCCACGGCAAGAACCACCATGTCGCCGGCACCTTCGGCTGCCACGTGCCGCGCTTCGAACTCGTCCGCTCCAACGGCCAACGCTACGAATGCAGCGCCACGCAGAATCAGTCGCTCTACGAGGCCACCATCGGCGGCCTCGGCCTCACAGGGCTCATCACCTGGGCGGAAGTCCAGCTACGCCCCATCGTCTCGCGCAAGATCAAGCAGGATTCGATCAAGTTCCACGGACTCAATGAATTCTTCGCCCTCTCCCGCGAGTCGCAGCACATGGAATACACCGTCGCCTGGATCGACTGCGTTTCCACCGGCAAGAACTTCGCGCGCGGCATCTTCATGCGCGGCGACCACTCCGCCGAGCCGGAAGAGCTGAAGCCCTCCGGCAAGCCGAAGCTCACGATGCCCTTCGATCTTCCCGCCTTCATGATGAACAAGGCGACGATCGGCGCATTCAACAGCGCGTATTACGCAAAGCAGCTCGCCAGGAGCAAG
>DASVAI010000409.1:0-4131 GCA_036376445.1 Acidobacteriaceae bacterium | reverse complement strand
TGCTGCGGGCCGGCGGGCGTGGATGCGACGAAAGTGTCCGCCTCCAGCTTGTCATGCGCGAACTGCTTCTTCAGATAATTCAGCGCGCACTGCAGGCCGGCGCTGCCGTTGAAGCGCGGGCCGCAGGCGACGAACTGACGCGCGTACTCGAGCGCTTTGGCGCCGCTGAATTGCGTCGGGGACTGGGCACGCAGCAGGGAAAGTTGCAGCAGCAGGACGGCGAGAAGACAGAGTCGGCGGATCAGGATGCGGCCTCCTGCTTCTTGCGGTCGCGGCGCGAGGGGTGGACCATGTAGGCGACTCCGATGCTGATGACGTAGAGCACCAGCATGGGCGCGGCGAAGACGCACATGGTGAGAATGTCCGGCGTCGGCGTAATGATGGCCGCGATGATGAAGATCACCAGGATGGCGTAGCGGATATTCCGCCACAGGAAGCCGGCAGTGACCAGCCCGAAGAGGGCGAGGAACATCACCAGGATGGGCAGTTCGAAGACGATGCCGAGGCCGAGGATCACGGTCATGAACAGATCGGTGTACTCGCTGATGGTGACCATGGGCTGGAACTGTTTGCCGAAGCCGAGCAGGAAGTCGAGGGCGCCGGGGTAGACGTAGTGGTAGCCGAAGAACGCGCCGGCGAGGAAGAGGCCGACGGTGGCCGACATGAAGGGCAGTACGTATCGCTTCTCCGTGCGATAGAGACCCGGCGAGATGAACAGCCACACCTGGAAGAGAACGAAGGGCGAGGCGAGAATGGCGCCGCCGACGAAGCTGAGCTTGAGATAGAAGTTGAAGGGATCGATCGGGTTGAGATAGACGAGCTGCGGATTCATGTGGTGGCGTGTGAGGGCCACCGTGATCGGCTCGGTCATGAGTACCGCAATGCCGTCGTGGAAGTAGTAGGCGATAAAAAAGCCGACTACCAGATAGATAGCGGAATGAATGAGGCGGCGGCGGAGCTCTTCGAGATGCTCGATGAGGCTCATGCCCGGCAGTTCGGCGCGCTCCGCTACTGCCGTGCGCGCTCGATCGAGGAGGTCTTCATCCATGGTGTGTGGGTATGGCGTCGCCGGCCTGGTTGTAGGAGGGTTCGGCTGCCGCGGCGTCGATGGCCTCCTGCGCATTGGCCTGCAGCTCGTCGAGCGATTCGGCAGAGGCTTCGCTCTGGGCCGGCTCCGGCTCTCCGGCGGCGTGATAGGGGGAGCGCGTGCTTACCGGCAGGCCGCTGGCGGGAGGCATGATGGTCGGGGACTTTGTGGCATCGGGCTCTGCGGCCGGGCTGGTTTCTGCGGTCGCAGCGTCGGTCGCGGGCTCCGGCGCGCGCACGGCTTCGATGGTGGATTCGGCGCTTACGGTCTCGCCTGCCGTGATGGCGATGGGCGTTGCGGGCTCGGACTTGGCGGCCTGCGCGGCGAGCTCCTTCTGCCGCTCGGCCTGCTCGGCGGAGCGCAGCTCTTCTTCGATCTGAAACTTGAAATCGTTCGAGGCTTTGCGGAACTCGTAGAGCAGCTTGCCGACCTGGCGACTGATCTCGGGCAGCTTTTTGGGGCCGAAGACGATGAGGGCGAGGACGACGAGGAAGAGCGTGTCCGGGATGCCGAAGGTAGCCAGTTGTACTGTTGGCAGCGGAGCGGGAGCCACGTGCGCCAGTGAATACAGGCCGAGGCTGAAGATGGCTGGCAGTGGCATTGCTTCTCCAAATATACCTGCGAGTCTGGCCCTCCGGCAGTGCTGGCCGCCCGGGGTGCTGGCCGCCCGGGCACACGCGCCTGCAGCGCACTCTGAGGGTTCGCTTCCTTTGGTCGCTTACGTTTCGTGATGTGGTTGCGCATGCGGCTGGTGGATGCGGCCTGCCTTGATGGTTCCAAGCACTGCTCGTTTTTCGATGGCGATGAGTTATCCCTCCCTGCCATCGCGCCGCAGTATCAGCAGGTCCGCGGTCTGTACCCCCTACCCCCCTCCCGTCGCCGGAGACTGGCTTGTAAGCTGTTTCTGTTCTGTGGGTTAGACCGCCTCCCGAGGGTCAAAGTCGTCCATCTAAAAGTACTTAACGCTAAATTATTCCAAAGAAAGCACTTAGCGGCTGCGCAATGCGCCGCCGGAATGCGATTCTGGGAAAGAGAGAGGGCAAAATGCAAAACGCCCGCGAGTCTTATCGCGGGCGTTTGGTGTCTCTATTTCAAGTCTAACAAAGTGCATGCGGTAAACAGGCAGGTTTCCTCAAAAATGTTCCTGTCACAGTTTCAAATTGGAACGCTGTTCCGGTAACTGCGGTGTAGTCCTGACGAACCGCTGTATTACACTGGAGTTACAGACGCCTTGACCGTTCCGCGTGCAAATTTGCGACCGCCGAAATGGACATGCATCTGTTTTGTAACGAGGTTGCAACATCCCCGCAGGTTGGGCGAGGGCAATGCCTTCGCAGTGAGCCGGCTGCAACCGCGAAAGTGCTTTCAACATCCCCGTTCGGCGCCTTGAACATGGCGGCCGGACTGAAGGCGGAAGACGATGGAACTGCTGGTGGAAGATACCCCTGCTGCGCGTGTGGCGGAAAGCTGCTCGCTCGAGAATTACCTTACGCTGCCCGACCACACGATGGACGAGCGCATTGCCGCTGCGCGGAAGCAGCTTGGCAAGAGCACCGTCATGCTGGGGCATCACTATCAGCGGGACGAGGTGATCCGTTTTGCCGATTACACGGGCGATTCTTATCGCCTGTCGAAGATCGCGGCCGGCACCGATGCGCAGTATGTCGTCTTCTGCGGTGTGCATTTTATGGCGGAGAGCGCCGATGTGCTGGGCAAGACGGGCCAGCAGGTGATCCTGCCGGACCTGAACGCCGGCTGCTCGATGGCAGACATGGCGGAGATCAGCCAGGTGGAAGCGTGCTGGGAGTCGCTGGAGCGGATGGGGCTCGGTGAAGCCCAGGTGCTTCCGCTGACGTACATGAACTCCACTGCTGCGATCAAGGCGTTCTGCGGTGAGCGCGGCGGGCTGGTGTGCACTTCCTCGAATGCGACTGCTGCGTTTGACTGGGCGTTTGCGCGGCGGGAGAAGATTCTGTTTCTTCCCGATCAGCACCTGGGCCGCAATACCGCGTACGCGATGGGGATCCCGCTGAACGAGATGGTGGTGTGGGATCCCTGGCAGATCAACGGCGGGATTTCCGCGGAGCGACTGCGCGCTGCGAAGGTGATCCTGTGGAAGGGGCACTGCTCGGTGCATCAGCGTTTCCTGCCCAGCCATGTGGACGCGGTGCGCGCGAAATACCCGGGCATCCAGGTCATCGTGCATCCGGAGTGCCGCTGGGAGGTATGCCAGAAAGCGGATGCGCTTGGGTCGACGGAGCGGCTGATCGCGCTGGTGGAGAACGCGCCCGAAGGTAGCAGCTTCGCGATCGGGACCGAGATTCACCTGGTGAATCGATTGGCGAAGCAGTATGCCGCAAAAGGCAAGCACGTCATCACGCTCGACGATACGGGCTGCCTGTGCACGACGATGTACCGTATCTCTCCGCAGCACCTGGCGTGGGCGCTCGAGAACCTGCTGGAAGGCCGGGTGGTGAACCGGATCCATGTGCATGAAGATGTGAAACACTGGGCGAAGGTGGCGCTGGACCGCATGCTGGAGATTGGCGCGGGAACGCCCAAAGCCCGCCCGGCGGAAGCAACGATACCGGAAGCACGAACACCGGAAGCAAGGACACCGGAGGCGGCGCTCAAACTGGCTTAGAGGAGCGCATGAAGACGTTCACACTTGAAGAGGCGAATTCGCTGCTGCCGGTGGTGGAGTCGCTGCTGGAGCGCGCGATTGCCGCGAAGGAAGAGGCGGAGCGGCTGGAGAAGGAAATCCAGTTGCTGCGGCAGCGGATCTTCCTGTCGGGTGGAATGACGGTGGACATTACCTGGGTGGCGCGCAACCGGACCGAGATGGAAGGCCAGGTCCAGAAAGCCAAAGACGCGCTTGGGGAAATCGATTCTATCGGTGTGCAGGTGAAGGACTTAGATACCGGCCTCCTGGATTTCCCGTGCCGGGTGGATGGTGACCTGGTGCTGCTGTGCTGGCGCCGGGGGGAGAGCCGGATTGAATTCTGGCATACGCTGGAGTCGGGTTTCCGCGGACGTCAGCCGCT
>DASVAI010000408.1:0-13692 GCA_036376445.1 Acidobacteriaceae bacterium | reverse complement strand
ACGTATCCGGAGACCTTCGCATGCAAGTCGATGACCTGGTACGGCTGAAACTGACCGGCAAGGGAGAGCACGTGTGAGATGTTGCCGCGCTGTATGACGCTAACTGCCGCCGATACCGGCTGTGTCGCGGCGTCCGCGGAGTGCTGGCGGTCTTTGCATCCGCAAACCGTCATGGCGAGGAACAATGTGGGCAGGGCGGCCCGCCCGGAGAACCAAGCTGCAAACGTTGATGTATGCACAGTAGACCTGTACGTGCTGGCAATTCAGCGACTCGGCCGCCGCTACGCACACGGGATCATGCAGTCATCAGCAACTCAATGTGGAAGGACTGTCATTGCGTGGCGACGGGCAGATGGATCGGCTGATTCCAGCTTCGCTGCTGAAGGAAGCGATCACGCGCAGCCCGGTCGTCAGTAAAGACGAAGGCCGCCGCGCCGAATCAGGCAGCGAGCAATGGCGGAGGGCGGCGGAGCGCAGGGCCGCTGCGGGCGATCGAGAGGCTGAGTCGCGGCGGCGCGTCGGTTCGCGGATGGCGCACGCGGAGTGCTTCTCTCTCCTGCGGCATCAAGATAACGCTCGCAATGAGCGCGGCGAGGTGCAGCTCTGCGCGATTCAGATCGACATGCTGCGCGGTGTCTGTGGGACGTTCGCGCTCGGAAAGCAGCTTTGCGGTGGGAGTGCCTTCGGCGGCACGCGCGCGGAGGTGATAGAGCTCAAGCTTGGAATGGAGTCCCCAGCCGAAGACGGCGAGCGCCAGCAGCAGCACCGACACACCAATCGCAAGATGGCTGGCGCGCAATCGCGGATCGGGCTTAGAGGACTCGATCATTCTTGAGCGGACGTTCCCAGTGTATATGAGGAAGGACCACTCAATGATTACAGTCAGGTCACATGCTGAAGGTGATGCCGTAGCGCTCGGAAATTGCAAGCCGTTGCAACATGTCGCCGGGAATGGAGAGGGGGAGAGATTTCCTCGAGATAGTGTTCGAGTCCCGACGGAGTGACAACCACGAGCATGCGTCCCGTGGTAGAGCCGGCGTCCCCCGGGCGGCGCGGTCTGGATCAGCATGGCGGATTGGCCACCGATAAGCTCGCTGTTGGTCAGAACGACGGCTCGCCGAAGACAGTGAAGCTCTTCAGTGGTTTCAAAAGTGCAGTCCTCTTCTCACAAAGTCAAACTGCAGTTGTCGAAGTCGACTGAGAATCAGTGAGCGCGATCGTGGACAAAGACAATCGCTATGTCGTCTGCGTAGGCCATTCGCCACGCGGGGAGAAGGGGCATTACGTGGCTCATCGGGGAATTGCGCGAGAGCAGGCAGAAGTCGATGTGGTATTTGTCGAGCAGAGAACGGGGGTCAGCGTTAAGCTCTGCCCACGACGCATAATCGGCGAGTACACCACTCTCAGCAAAAACATCGCCTCGTCCATCGACGAAGTCCGGATGTTCCGGGAGCGCCCACACCAGATATCCGCCCTGAGTCCATTCGTTCAGCATATGACCCGAGAACGCATGTGTCTTGATGTAATCTACGGCGCCTTCAGGATTGCGCTTCCGTACCTGCGCATAAAGGGATGACCGGCTGGGAAACCCGGCCACAGCGATCGCCAGCCCAGCGACCATGATGAGTCCATTCGCGACTGGAAGATCTCGCTCCAGTTCATAACGGTCCCACTTTGGAGAAAGCAGACGACATAGGATCGGCGCGGCAAGGATGCCGAACACAAAGACCATGCGTGTGTGAGAAATTGCGAGCCAGGTGCCGGCGACGATCAAAGCGACTTCGTGCCAATAGAGTTCGGCGCCATAGATCATAAGGAGCGCGATAGCGACCAGGACCGCCAGAAAACCAACTCCGCGTGGGCTGGTGAGGGCAAGCGGGGCAAACTCCTGAATGACTCCGAGATTCGGGGCCAGCATCGTTTGAAGAGGATAGAGTACCTGGCGATATCCGACGGGATTAAGAAACAGGGCAATGACGGACAGGATGAGAGCGATCGCGCAAGTATGGCGTGCCCGGGCGCTCCAGCCGGCAGCACGGAATCCGACCATCTGAAAACGGAAAAATGAACAGGCGTACAAGAGCCAACCGACGACGATGCCAAGAAAAAAAGAGCCGTGGCAGTTGACCCACAGAGCAAACAGCAGAGGAAGGCAGAGGAACCAGCGCGGATTCTGTTTCGTGGCGAGGTGAAAAATGATGAGTTCGGCTATGAGGAGCAGGTAGCCGATCATCTGCGGCCGGATAGCAAGGCCGCTGGTCGCGAAGAACCAGATGACCAGCGCGCCGACGAGCGCCACCTTCGCATTGCTGCTATACAGCGTGCAGAGCAGATAGCCGCCGATAAGCAGAGCACCAGTCGCGACACAAAGGAACAGCATCAGCCCCGAGTAGCCGCCGAAGCGATAGGCGCCGTAGATGATGACCTGTGAAAGCCATTCATGCGGCACCCACGCGTGGTGGTTGGTCGTCCAGGAGAAGAGATCGGTTTGCGGGATGGTGTGGGTGGTCCAGATCACCTGGCCGGTGCGCAGGTGCCACCACATATCCGGATCGCTGAAGCGGTCGCGCAGGGTGAGCACCGCGAGCACCATCAGCAGCGCCACGAGCATCGCAGGGAAGGAGAAGATGCTGCGTACAAGAGAAGAGCGCACGGCAGGCGCCGTACGCTCTTCGATACTGGACACCGGGCTCACGCAGTTCCCATCTGGTGGGGTTGCTCCGAGAGGCGAATCAGCCGATGCAGATAGGCCCGGGAGATATTGAGGCTGCGCGCAGCCATGGTCTTGTTTCCGTTGTTGTCGCGGACGGCATTTTCCGCCAGCTTTACTTTGTAGTCGCGGAGCTGCCGCTCGAAAGAGCCGGCCGGCTGAAAATCCTCAATGCTGATGACGTTGGACGACTCCTGGATGTCTTCCGGAAGATCGCCCGGGCAGATGTTCTCGGATTTGGCCACGATGATCGCGCGCTGGATTACATTCTCCAGCTCACGGACGTTGCCAGGCCAGGCGTAAGAGCGCAACAGCGTGAGTGCATCGGGATGAATCGTTTCCACGGTCGCGTTGTACATCTCCGAGTACTGACGCAGGAAATGCATGGCGAGGACATCAATATCGTGGCAGCGCTCCTGCAGGGCGGGCGCCTCAATACGCACTACGTTGATGCGGTAGTAGAGGTCCTGGCGGAATGTGCCCTGGGCTACCATCTCGGCCAGGTCGCGGTGGGTGGCAAAGATCACGCGCGCGCGCAGCGGAATGATGCGGGTGCTGCCAAGGCGGCTGAACTCGCGCTGCTGCAGCACTCGCAACAGCTTTACCTGCGTGTTCAGGCTAAGCTCGCCGATTTCGTCGAGGAAGAGCGTGCCGTCGCCGGCGCGCTCCAGATATCCTTCGCGTGCCGCGGTGGAGCCGGTGTACGCTCCTTTTTCATGGCCGAAGAGCTCGGCTTCGATCAATGTCTCGGGGATTGCGCCGCAGCTCACGGCCACATAGGGCCGGCCGCAGCGACTGCCGAGATTGTGGATGGCGCTGGCGATCAGCTCCTTGCCTGTGCCGCTTTCACCGGTCACCAGCACCGGCGCGCTCAGGTCGGCGACGCGGCGCACAAGATCATAGACCTGTCGCATCTGCGGGCTGGAACCGATCATGCGATCGCAGCGGGTTACGGCTTCGAGCTGATCCTGCACCGTCTGCAGCTTGCGCTTCAGCGCGGAATTATCGTAAGCGCGCCGGAGCATCGCTTTCAGATCGCGGATGGAAGGCGGCTTGCGGCAGTAACCTTGCGCGCCCATCCGCACCAGTTCGACCGCAGTCCCGCGTACCCCGTCGTCGGCCATGACCAGCGAGGGCACCTGCGCCGCGATGATCTGGCGCGAGGTTGCGATCCGGTCCTGGAGCGCGGAGTCGTTTGTATCCAGATCGAGAACGACAACATCGCAGGCGCCGGAAGAGTAGGCGCGATGGAGCGCGCTTTCCGTGGCCTGCATTGCGACTTCATAGCCCTCACCCAATGCTGAAGCAAGGAGCAACTGCAACTTGGTGTCGCTGGAATACAGTCCGATCCGGATCATGGCATCAGCCTCACAACAAAACAGGTAACGAAGGCGCAAGACATCATCATGGCAAGAACTCTCTTCGCTGTAGCTACATCGATTTGAGGGAGAAGGGCCCCGGCTGCTGCTGCTGATTTGTAATCTTTTGTATAAGGTGAGGGTATTGATAACCGAGCGAGTCATCGGAAGTCGACAAAACTGTAGTAATAACCCTTGTGACACATATGCCCAAACGTACCGTTACAGGTATCTCCGGATGGGGTGAATAACGATAGCAAGACGCTTATCTCCCGAGTGGCCCCTTGCTTGCTTCGGGATAAATCATGTTGAACCGGTCCTACGTGGACATGCTGCTGCTGACGGGCGCCACTGCACTGACACGGCTTATCTTCCGCAGCCACGGGCTTTACGACCTTGACTCGCTTGGCTTTGCACTCGGAGTGGAGCACTTTGATCCGCGCGTATACCAGCCGCACCCGCCGGGATATTTCCTCTACTGTTGCCTTGGCAAGATAATTCACGCCGTAATTCCCGATGTGAACCTGGCGCTCGTGCTGCTCAGCATTCTGGCCAGCTGCGGCGCCGTCGTGCTGATCTATCAGCTTGCCCTGGAGTGGTTCGGCATCCGCGGCGCGCGATATGCCGGGTTAATCTTCCTGTTTTCACCGCTGGGCTGGTTTCACGGAACTGTGGCGCTGACTTACATTGTCGAAGCTTTCTTCTCGGCGCTTACAGGCTGGTTATGCTGGCGCATCCAAAGCGGGCGCTTCGGTTTCATCCTGCCCGCAAGCGTTGTGTTGGCAATTGCGGCGGGGGTTCGGCCATCGTCTCTGCTCCTTCTGGGACCGCTGTTTCTCTACTCGCTGCGCAAGGCAGGCTGGAAGAGAACGACGATGGCGGCCGGGGCGTTGCTGCTGGTGCTGTTGGCGTGGTTCGTTCCCATGATTGTTGCCAGCGGCGGGGCGAGCCGGTATTTCGGCGCGCTGCTGTCGCTATGGAAGATGGTGCCCTCGAAGAACACGGTATTTAACTCGAACCCGGCCACGTCCATCGCGCGGGCGGCGACGATCGTATTCATCCTGGCGCTCAGCTTTGGAAGCGCGCTTCTTGCCGCGCTGTGGCGATCGCAAACAGCCATGCCGGCCCAGCCGGAAAAGCGGCGATTCACGCTCGTCTGGATTGGCCCGGCGGTGCTTTTTTTCACTTTCATCTATCTCAAATTCGTAAACAGCGGTTACTTATTGATACTGGTCGCGCCGCTCTCGGTCTGGCTCGGGGTATGGGTCGCCGGATGGTATGCAAACGCGCGCTGGCCGCAGTCATGGAAGGCGTGGGTTGTGGGCGCCGGCGTTCTTGCAAACTGCGCTGTCTTTCTGTGGTCTCCGTTTTATTGTTCTTACCGTTCGGTGCGACGGCACGAAGCGGAGCTCGCCAACGTGGAGCGCGCCGTTCCCGCTCTGGGATCCGCGGCGGACACGCTGATCGTCGGCTTCGACTCGCACTTTCTCGGCTACCGCGAGGCGGGTTACTCGCTGCCCGGATATCTCACCATCGAGTACCCGGAGGTGAAGCTTCTCGAGGGGACGCGCATTTTCGCGATTGAAGGCCGCCAGACGCAGCTTTTAACGGGGATTCCGTCCCGTTGCTACACCCATTTCCTGCTCTTTCCTCTGCCCGGCGATGAGCCGGAGAATCGCGAGTATCTGCGCAAGGTTGTGGCCCTGCTTCCTCCCGGGGACCTGCACACCGTTCCGGTTGCCGGACATGACTTCGTGACTGCTCCCATTGCCGATCTGCCGCTGCTTTTTCCCGCCATGACGGGCGGTGTATCTGGGGTGCGCCAGTCTGCGAACCGCTCTGTATACAGCCGTGTACACCCCCTCGGCATGGTGTTGCCAACACACTGAAATCAGGCAATCTACCGCACTCGCAAGTTGGGCAGAGAATTGCTCCTCCAAGTGCAGCCCGCTCGGAAATGTGGAGATAGCAAAGCTGCGCATGAACTCAATCGCCTGGTGGCCGACTCTGGCAGTACTCATCGTGGTTACGTTCACGGACCTGCGCAGCCGGCGGATTCCGAACTGGATCGTCCTCCCTTTTTTGGTGGCCGGCCTTGCGGTGTCGGGCTGGGTGCACGGTTGGACCGGATTCGTCCACAGCCTGGCGGGACTGGCGATCGGGGGCCTGCTGTTCGGAATTCTGTGGCTGATGGGTGGCATGGGTATGGGAGACGTGAAGCTGGCAGCTGCCATTGGCGCATGGATCGGGCCGTCGCAGCTTCTGCTCGCGCTTGTGCTGACCGGCATCGCGGGCGGCATTATGGCGCTGTGCTGGGCGGCGTGGTCGGGCTTTCTGGGGGAGTTGTTTCAGGGGACGGGCGATTTGTTGTTTGGCTTGAAGAAACGTGGGCTGCGGCCTCATCCGGAACTGGTTTTGAATAATCCGCTGACCCGCAAAATGCCCTACGCACCGGCGATTGCAATTGGGACACTTGCCTCATTCTTCTCTCACTGAGGACCGGAATGGCGATTGCAGACAGGTTATGGACTCTATGCCGACAGCTCTCGATGCACGGGATGGCCGGGAAGCAAGCAAGGGCCGGGAAACCGTGATGTCTACCTTTACGCAAAATCCCGACGCGCTGGGCACGAACGTGCTATCGGTGGCGCTGATCGGCCCCGACGAGACAGGGCGAAAAGCCATGGCGCGCGCGCTGAATGGGCCGCAGGCCAACGTGACTCGCGAACTGGGAGCCTATCCCGATCTGGACGACCTGCCGCGGCTGCTCGAAAGCGGGTACGACATTGTCGTGGTCGAGCTGGATACAAATCCCGAGCATGCGCTCGATCTCGTGGAGTACATCTGCGGTAGCGACTCTGCCACCGTCATGGTCTACTCCGCGCACTCGGATTCCGAGATGCTGGTGCGCTGCATGCGCGCCGGGGCACGCGAATATCTGATACAGCCGGTCTCTGCAAGCGCCATGGCCGAGGCGCTGGTGCGCGCGTCTGTCCGCAGGCCGGCGGTGCGGGCGCCAAAGAAGGTCGGCGGGAAGGTACTGGTCTTCGCCGGGACCAAAGGCGGCTCCGGAACTACGACCATTGCAGCCAACTTTGCCGCGGCGCTGGCCCAGGAGTCGAACCGTCCGACGGCGCTGATCGATCTGGGGTTCCCGCTGGGCAATGCGGCACTCGATCTCGGCTTGACGACGCAGCACTCCACGGCGAGCGCACTGCAGAATGCCGACCGGCTCGATTCGACATTCCTTTCCCGGCTGCTCACCAGGCACAACTCCGGGCTCTGCGTGCTGGCAGCTCCGGACAGGTATTCCGCCGCGGTGGTGCCGGAGGAATCGATCAACAAACTCATCTCGGTCAGCCGTCAGGACTTCGATTACGTCGTGATCGATGCCGGCTCGGCGGCGGGCGCGAACTATCGAACGCTTTTCGAGGCGGCGACGACCGTGTATCTGGTCAGCCAGGTGAGCATTCCGGAGCTTCGCAACGCCAACCGGCTGATCACCGCGTTCTTCGCGAAGGATTCGAGTCACCTGGAGGTGGTGCTGAACCGCTATGCGGCGCGCCTCGCCGGCATCGACGAGGAAAACATCACCAAGGCCTTGACGCTGGATGCCAAGTGGAAGGTCCCCGGCGACTATCCGGCGGTGAGGCGGGCGCAGAACACGGCAAGCGCGCTGGTGGATACAGATTCACCGATTTCCCGGGTGATCCGGCAGATGGCAAGAACGGCCTGTGGCCTGCCGCCGGAGAAGAAGAAGAAGGGTTTCCTGTTTTAGGCACTATGCAGACGTCACTAATTCTGGAACCGCAGGGATGGCATAACTTGGAACAACTCGATATCGACACACTGAAAACGGAAGTTCACCGAACATTGATCTCCAAGCTGGACCTGGAGAAGCTGTCGCGTGTCAATTCCGCCCAGGCGCGGGATGCTGTGGCGAAGATGGTCAACGAGATCATCACCGACCAGCGTGTGCCTCTGAACTTCAGCGAGCAGGAGCGCGTGCGCGCCGATCTGCTCGATGAGGTCTTCGGCCTGGGGCCGCTGGAGCCACTGCTGCGTGACGGCAAGATCTCCGACATCCTGGTGAACGGGAAGGATACCGTCTTCATTGAGCGCGGCGGCCTGCTGCAGCGTGTTGATGCGAAGTTCCGCGACGACCGCCATCTGCTCCAGATCATCGACCGGATCGTTTCGCGGATCGGCCGGCGTGTCGACGAGTCCTCGCCGATGGTGGATGCGCGCCTGCCCGACGGTTCGCGTGTCAACGCCATTATTCCGCCGCTGGCGCTGGATGGGCCTGCGCTCTCCATCCGTCGCTTCGGCACCGGCCCGCTCTCCGCCACCCAGCTTGTGCAGTTGAAGACCGTCTCTGCCGAAATGATGGAGATGCTGGCCGCGGCGGTGCGGGCGCGCATCAGCATCCTGATTTCGGGCGGCACCGGCGCGGGCAAGACGACCTTTCTCAACGTACTTTCGCAAAACATCCCGCAGACGGAGCGTATCGTGACCATCGAGGATGCCGCCGAATTGCAGCTTTCTGTGCCGAACCTCGTTCGCCTTGAAACGAGGCCGCCCAACGTGGAAGGGCAGGGGGCCATCCGCCAGCGGCAGTTGCTGACCAACAGCCTGCGCATGCGCCCGGACCGCATCATCATCGGCGAGGTGCGCGGCGAAGAGGCGTTCGACATGCTGCAGGCAATGAACACCGGTCACGAAGGATCGATGACGACGATCCATGCCAATACGCCGCGTGATGCGCTGTCGCGACTCGAATCGATGGTGGCGATGAGCAATCTGAACCTGCCGGAGCGCACGGTGCGGCAGCAGATCTCCTCCGCCATTGCCATTGTGGTCCAGGTATCGCGCCTGAGCGACGGCAGCCGCAAGGTCACCAGCATCTCCGAGATCACCGGCATGGAAGAGAACGTGATCAGCATGCAGGAGATCTTCACCTTCAAACGCAGAGGCATCGGACCGGATGGCCGCGTGGTCGGCAGTTTCCAGCCCAGCCATATCCGTCCCAAGTTCCTTGAAGGGCTCCGTGTCGCGGGGATCTTCCTGTCGCCGGGCTTGTTTGAGCAGACGCTGGAAGTGAACTGAGAAAGCAGAAGAGGCCATGTCTGTACTGATTACGCTGGTGTTTCTGATCGTCTTCGCGGTCTTCGCGCTGATCCTGCTTGGCAGCGGCGCGGGAGGATCGCGGCAGACCAAGCAGGCGCTCGCGTTCCTGGAGTCTGCGCTAGCTACGGACCGGAAGACGGGCGACGATCAGTTGGTCGACATCCGCAAGCAAGAGTTGCTGAGCGCCGTGCCCTGGATCAATCGCCTGCTGACCAGGATCGAGCTCGCGCCGCGAGTGAGCGCGCTGCTGTACCAGGCAAACGTGAAGTGGACGGCTGGCGGCATGATCCTCATGTCGCTTGCCTGCTTCGCCTTTCCCGCCTACCTGATCTATCTGCGCACCGAGGCGGTCCTTCTCTCCCTGCTGATCGGTATTCTGCTCGGAGGCCTTCCGCTGGCGTATGTTCTGCACAGGCGCAGTCAGCGCTTCAACAAGTTTGAGCAGCAGATGCCGGAGGCGCTGGATTTGATTGTGAGCGCGTTGCGCGCCGGGCATAGCCTGGCGTCCTCGCTCGGCCTGGTAGCGCGCGAGGCTCCCGACCCGGTCGGCGCTGAGTTTCGCATCTGCCACGATGAGCAGAACTATGGTCTCGAACTGCGCACTGCCATGGACAATCTGGTGGCCCGCGTACCCTTGCAGGACCTCCGGATCGTCACCACGGCAATCCTGATTCAGAAGGAGAGCGGCGGCAACCTGGCTGAGGTTCTGGAGAAAGCCGGGCATGTTATCCGCGAGCGCTTCCGGCTGAAGCGGCAGATTCGCGTACACACCGCGCAGGGCCGGCTCACGGGATGGATCCTCTCGTTTCTTCCCGTGGTGCTTGGCTTTGCGCTCTATATGGTGAGTCCCGACACCATGAGCATTCTGTGGAAACGTCCTGTCGGGAGAGAGCTTCTCTATGGCGCGTCGGTGATGACGTTCATCGGCGGGTTGATCATTCGCAAGATTGTCCGGATGGAAGTATGAGGGTGAGCCGATGATAGCGACCATTACGTTCATCGTGATCTTTCTGTTGATCACCAGCGGCGGTCTGCTGCTGTTTTATCGCAATGTCGCGCTGCAGCGCTTTACCGCCGTGATCATGCCGAATGCGAAGCGGCGAAACCTGCGCGAGACAATCCGGCAGACCGGCACCTCGCTGGGCGGCATGGTTGAGCATATGGAGCGCATGCTGCCGAAGAGCCAGGCAGAGGTCGGTGTCACCCAGCAGCGGCTCATCCGCGCCGGTTTCCGTGACGAGTCGGCGATGAAATATTTCTACGGCGCAAAGGTGATCACGCCGCTGTTCTTCTGCGCACTGGCGCTGGCAACCGGTGTGGCCAGCGGGAGCCCGCTGTTCATCTGCGCCGTGGCGCTCGGGCTCGGCTTTCTCGCGCCCGACTTCTGGCTTGGCCGCCGCATCAAGAAACGCCAATCATCCATACGCCGCGGATTGCCAGACGTGCTCGATCTGCTGGTGATCTGCATTGAAGCCGGTCTCAGCCTGGACCACGCCACTACGCGCACTGCCGAAGAGCTGCGCCGGGCGCATCCGGCAGTCACCGATGAGCTGGGCGTGGTGGTGCTGGAGCAGCGCGCCGGACGGCCGCGCACGGAAGCCTGGAAGCATTTTGCGGAGCGCACTGATGTGGACAGCGTGCGCAACCTGGTGTCGGTCCTGATTCAGTCGGAGCAGTTCGGCACCAGCGTGGCGAAGACGCTGCGTGTGCACGCGGATACTCTGCGGACGCAGCGGCGTCAGCAGGTCGAGGAGCAGGCGGCAAAGACCACCGTAAAGCTGGTCTTTCCCCTGGTCCTGTTTATCTTTCCTTCGCTCTTCGTGGTGGCCCTGGGACCGGCGGCCATCATCATGATCGAGGGATTGAAGAATATGTCTCAATAAAAGGGGGAAAGCACGTGGACAATGTAACGCTCATCCGGTTGGTAGCTGCGGTTCTGGCTGTCATTCTGCTGTTCATTCTCATCCAGCGCCGTCGCACGCGGGTCCGCTAAAGGGGGACTCGAGTGGCACGCCTGTGCCGGGTGCCGGGAACCAGGACCGTTCACCACGAGCGAACTCAGGGGCAGCAGCAGCCAGGGCTCGGAACGTGAGGGGAAGGCTGCGTTCTAACGCATGTGCGCCGGCAGGCGGGATGCCGGCGGCATGCGGTGCAAGCAGGGAAGCGAGGCCGGGGCTGCCGGTCCACAGAGGCATTTGTTCAGCGAAGGAAGCAGGCGACAGCGGAGTCGGAACGATGAAACGCCGGACATATTGCGTCTACAACCAGACGCGCGAGTGCTTTATCAGCCTGGGTGTCACGCCCGCGGACACCACCTTCGCACGCCTGCGCGGCCTGATCGGCAGGCTGCACCTGAAATTCGACGACGGTGTGTGGGTGGTGCCGTCGCGCGGCATCCACACCCTGGGCGTGCTTTTTCCGCTGGACCTTATCTATCTGGACGCGAATAATCGAGTGCTGCACCAGATCGAACACTTCCCTCCGTTTCGTATCGCTCCCCTGCGGGCCCAGGCGGCCAGTGTGCTGGAACTGCCGACGCACACTATTTATTCATCGCAGACCCAGATCGGCGATCAGTTGCTGATCTGCGCTGCCGAAGAGATGGAGCGCCATCTCAGCCGGGGTCCTGTCGAGCAATGCAATGCGCAGACCAAATAGGGGCGTTCGGATTTACGTATGGATGACGACTTCACGCCGTTCAAGCGATGGTTCAAAGGCAGCCTCGCCCGCGAGCGCCGCAAGGCGCAGCGCGAGCAGGCGCACGGCGTCGTGGCGCATTATTGGGACGGCTCTGGCCCGCCGGTGGCGCACAGTATCCGCGACATCAGTACCGGAGGCCTTTACATGCTGACCGAGCGCCGCTGGTATCCCGGCACCCTCGTCATGATGACGCTGCAGCGAAAGGCGGGCTTCGACGACGAGTCCGGCCGCACGATCACGGTGCAGTCGAAGGTCATCCGATCCGGGCCGGATGGGGTCGCGATGTCCTTTGTTACCGCTAATGGAGTCCCGGCCTCCGGTAATGGCAACTCGACAGTCGGCAAGAAGTCGATCAAGCGCTTCCTCAACAGCATCCGCGACGGTCGCGGCCAGTCCCTGGTCGAGTACATCCTCGTGCTGCCCGTGATTTTCCTGCTGATTGTGAACCTGGTGAACTTCGGCGCGTTTTTCTATGCCTGGATTACGGTTTCGAACGCGGTGCGTGCCGGGGCGGACTATGCGATTCTTGGCGGGCTCTCTGCGGGATCGCCGTCGACACCTACCGGCGGCCTGGTCAACAACATCATCACGCAGGACGTGTTGTCGCTTCCGAATCGCGCGAGCGTGGTGGTGAACGTCTGCCAGAATATCAATGGCACGACCACGGCTCTCTACGGAAGCTGCAGCTCACCTGGTAGCGATCCTGAGCCGACAAGCTTTCAGGCAATTACTATCGATGTCACCTACACCTACCAGCCGCTTATACCTGCCGGCTTCCAATTCGCGGGCCTGAACGTCTATGCCACCATCCCCTCGACAACGATCCACCGCAAAGCGGTGATGAGGCACCTGTGATGAACCGGTACTGGAAACGCGCGCGGGCCGAGGAAGGGAACACCATGGTGGAGTTCAGCCTGATGGCGGTCATGTTCATCATGTTGCTGCTCGGAGTGGTGGAGATGGGCCGGATGATCCTGGTCTACACCACCATCGCGCATGCGGCGAAGTATGGCGCGCGCTATGCCATCGTGCACGGCTATCTACAAAGCGGTACTACAAACACAACCTCCACCGTGACGGATATCCAGAGCCAGGTCCAGAGCTTTTCTACCATCGCGCCACTGACCAGCAGTAATGTAAGCGTCGCGGTAACCTATCCCACCTATGTTTTCAGCGGCAAGACCTATTGCGGCACGAACGCGGTCGGCTGTCCGGTCCAGGTCAAAGTCAGCTATCCATTCACTCCCCTGTTGGGCTATTTCAACAGCATGCTGAGCGTCACGCTCAGCAGTACCAGCGAAGGCGCCATCACCTACTGAGGAGTGTCGTTATGCAATTCATGCGGAAGATACGGGATGAAGAGGGCCAGGCATTAGTTCTCGTCGCGCTCGCCATGAGTATCTTTCTCATTGGCGCGATAGGCCTCGGCATTGACGGCTCGCACCTCTACGCGCATCGTCAGATGGCGCAGACTGCTGCCGATGCCGCCGCGCTTTCCGCCATAGAGGACATCTATGAGGGCACCTACAGCGCCGGAGGTACAGGTTTCAGCATTGCAGCGTTTACCTGCTCCACTTCCGATACGCGCACGCCCTGCGCCTACGCCGCGAACAATGGATTCGGCACGAACGCCAACGACACGGTCGCGATCAGTTTTCCCGGATCGGTGCCGGGCGTGAGTGGCCTCGCCGCCGGATTTCCAGCCGAGCTCGTGACCGCAAAGGTCTCGCGCACAGTCCCAACGACCCTGCTCCGCTTTCTGGGACCAACCTCCACGACGGTGAGTGCCACCGCCAC
>DASVAI010000123.1:0-9377 GCA_036376445.1 Acidobacteriaceae bacterium | reverse complement strand
AGCCGGGTACGGTGGCTCCGGCTCTCCTTCCATCATGGCAAAGATCGAAAGCTATCTGGGCCAGCCGCTCCGGCAGGCAGCGCAGCCGGCTTCCATCCTCGAAGAAGATTTCATCACGCCATACGTCGCCGCCATCTCGCGTTTCGCGGATCTAAATGCAATCGCACGCTCCGGCCAGCGCTTCGCCATAGACGCCATGTACGGCGCGGGCGCAGGTATCCTGGCCGGCATCTTCCGGCCGCTTGGCATTTCTTTCGTTGAGATTCGCTCCAACCACGATCCCCTCTTCCCCGGCATTAACCCGGAGCCGATTGAGCCCCACGTTCGCGCGCTGCAGGAAACCGTTGTCGCGGAAAAATGTCAGGCAGGCCTGGTCACCGACGGTGATGCCGATCGCCTTGGTGCGGTCGACGAACACGGCAATTTCGTTGACCCACATAAGATTTTTTCCATCCTGCTGCGCTGGCTGCTCGAGCGAAAGGGCTGGAAGGGCGGCGTGACGCGCGCCTTCAACACGACCAAGATGCTTGATCGCATCGCCGCGAAACATCAGCAGCCGCTCTATGAGCACGGCATTGGCTTCAAATATGTTTGCGACCTCATGCTTGAGCATGACATCCTCATCGGCGGCGAAGAATCCGGTGGCATCGGCATCAAGCGCCACTTGCCCGAACGCGACGGTCTGCTCAATTGCCTGCTGCTCGCCAACGTGATGGCCGATGAGAAAAAGACGCTGGGACAGCTCGTCGCCGATCTACAGCAGGAATTCGGTGAACATCATTACGGTCGCATCGATCTCCACATCCCGGACGCGATCAAGAATGCCGCCATCGCCCGCGCGCAACTGATCCAGCCTGGCGCAACTGTGTTTGCCGGGATGCCGATAAATCGCGTCGAGACGCTGGACGGCATCAAGTTCTATCTCGACAACCCTGAAGCGAACACAAAACCCAACGCAGCAGAAACCTGGCTGCTGTTGCGCGCCTCCGGAACTGAGCCGCTGATGCGCATCTACTCCGAGTCTGTATCGAGGGATTCCGTAAACACACTGCTCGAGTCGGCACGCAAGTTCGCACTCGACGGCAAGTAACTCTTCACGAGCCAAGGCGGAACACTACGTTAATAGTCGTCTCCACGGCAACCGCCTCGCCATTGAGCTGGTACGGTCGATAGCGCCACGTCCGTACGGCGTCCTCCGCTGCTCCAATCAGCATCGGCGGCCCACTCACCACGCGTAGATTCTCAATCATTCCAGCCTTGGAAATCGTCGCTTCCAGCACCACCGTACCCTGCACCCGCGCAGCCGCGGCAATCGCCGGATATCGCGGATCGGCCCCGCCCAGCCTGCGACCTTCCATCACGCCCGATGAGATGGCCGGCCTCTTCTGCGGCGAGACACGAACTTGCGCCGGCACGGCCGTACCAATCGAATCGGCTAGTCCAGTCAAAGAGCCGTTGCCCTGTCCAGGAATGAATATTCCAGAGTTTTCAGTCGCTGGTGGTTGAGGTTCGCTCTGCGCGATGCTGTTCGGAATCACCGGAGGCGCCGTGAATGGATTCAACGGAACCGCTGCCGGATGTGCCGGCTCGGCAGCAACAGATCGAATCATCGGCGGAACGGGTGGCGCCGGCGCCGCAATCAACATGCTGATCGTCTGTCTAGGCAGTGATGCAGGATGCAGTAGAGGCCACACCAGCAGCAGGCATACGAAACTTCCGTTGCACATCGTCGCAACGCCGGAAAACCATCCGCGATGCGTGCGGATCCTTCCGCTCGATTCCACCAGCGCATCTTCGAACATAAGCACCTCGCGTCTACACGCTCTATAGACACGCGAGGCGATGCCCTTGTTCCCCGTTGAAGAAATGATTTACTTTGCCAGCTCCGCTTCGATGCGCTCCGTCACCCGCACATCCTCCGGTTCCACGTCCGGAGCAAAGCGCGCCACCGGCGTCCCGGCGCGGTCCACCAGAAACTTCTCGAAATTCCACAGCACCTCGGGTTCCGCATTCGGGGTCACACCAAACTCGACCAGATGCTGTCGCAGATCGTCCGTGCGCGTTGTGGGTTTCGGCTGTGCCGCGATCAACGATGCATAAAGCGGATGCTTCTCTTTGCCCACCACCGTGATCTTCTCGAAGACCGGAAAGCTGACGCCGTAGTTCTTCTTGCAGAACTCCCCAATCTCAGCATTTGTGCCCGGCTCCTGCGCGGCAAAATCGTTCGCGGGAAAGCCCAGCACAGCGAATCCCCGGTTGCGGAAACGCGCATACAGGTTTTCCAGGCCCTCATACTGCGGTGTAAATCCACACTTCGAGGCCACATTCACAATCAGCAGGACTTTTCCTTCGAAATCCGCCAGCGAGGCAACCTCGCCATCAATCCGCTTCAGCGGAAAATTCTGTAGCTTCGCGCTCATCTGCATTCTCCTTCCCGCAGTATATGGATTGCGTAAGGTGATTCAAAAATGCAAAGGGCGCGAATCATTTCGCGCCCCTGCTCGCTGCAAAAACGATCGCTACTTCATGCCATTCAGAATCGAACCGACTAGGCCGCCAACAACTCCTGCCTCCGTCGTCTGCACTTGCTGCTCCTTGGGCATGTACTCCTGCAGCTTGTGCGCCAGCTTGGCAATCGGCAGCGTCTGCAGCCACACGCGACCCGGCCCTGTGAGCGCCGCGAGAAAGATGCCGTCACCGCCAAAGATCATGTTGCGAATGCCCGGTACGCGCATGATCTGGAAGTTCACGCCGGCCTCAAACGCGCCCACATGTCCTGGGTGCACCCGCAGCAGCTCGCCCGGCTGCAGGTCCTTCACGATCAGCTCGCCCGAGAGCTCCAGCCATGCCATACCCACGCCGCTGACTCGCTGCAGCAGAAAGCCGTCGCCGCCGAAGATGCCGGCGCCGAGCGACTGCTGAAATCCGACTCCGAGCTGAATGCCGGCCGTCGCGCACAGGAAGCCATGCCGGTGAATGAGGAACTCGCGCCCATTCGCCACTTCTACCGGCACGATATGACCGGGCACCTTCGTCGCGAAGGCAATTTCGCCCGGCGCACCCACCGCGCGATACTCCGTCATGAAGAGCGTGCCGCCGCCCGCTACGCGCTTCAGCGCTCCGAAAAATCCTCCGCCTCCGCCCATCTGCGTATGCGTCGTCATCTGGATCGACGCCGACATCCACGAAAGCTCGCCCGCCTCGGAAATGATCGCGTCATTGTGATCCAGCAGAAACTCCAGCACCGGCATCGTGGTGCCCGTAATCCGGCTTTGCATGTTGCTCCGTCCTCCCGGCCTTGCCGCACGTCTCGGCCCCAGGCCAGCATACACATACGCACTATGCCCTTTCGCAGTTCTCCTGCTTTTCTGCGCGCCTAACTCACTGCTGCAAATGAGCTTGGCTTCGCGTGCGCAATGCAATCCTCCGCCCGATTTCCCGCCTATCTTGTGCGCGCAGAATGGGCCTCTACCGCTTTTCCTGTTGACATTCAACAGAGAACGCATCTACTCTCCTGTTGCCTTTCAACAGGGGACGATCATGGACGAAAAAGCCGACCTCCTCCAGGGCACATTGGACATTCTTGTGCTTAGAACGCTCGTCACCATGGGTCCGCTGCACGGATATGGAGTCGCTCGCCGCATCGAGCAGGTCAGCGGTCACACCCTCGTGCTCAATCAGGGCACGATCTATCCCGCCCTGCTGCGGCTCGAGCAGCGCGGCTGGATCGGCTCGAGTTGGGGCCTCTCGGAGAACAATCGCCGTGCCCGCTTCTACTCCATCACGCGCAAGGGACGCGCCCAGCTCGCCCGCGCCACCGAGAGCTGGCAGCGCGTGGCCGCCACCATGGCCCGCTTCCTCGAACCGTAGGCATAGTCGCTCAGGAGCATTCGATGGAGCTCCGCGTCATCTTCGCTCGCCTCTTCAGCCGCTCCCATCGCCGCTCCGCAAACGACATCGAAGACGAGCTCGCCACGCATCTCGACATGGCTGCCGCAGATCTTCGAGCGCAAGGCATGAGCGAGGAAGAAGCCACGCGAGAGGCGCGCATCCGCTTTGGCGGTATCACGCAGAACAGCGAAGCCTATCGCAGGCAAGCGCGGCCGCCTTTCGCCGACAGCATTGCCAGCGATCTCCGATACGCCACGCGCCAACTCCGCCTCAACCCCGGCTTTGCCATCGTTGCCGTCCTCACACTGGCGCTCGGCATCGGCGCCACCACAGCCATCTATAGCTTGGTGCAGGCGGTGCTGCTGCGCTCATTGCCTTACGGCCACGCAGAGCGGCTCGTCTATCTCTACACACCAAATCCGCACATCCCCCTACCGCCGGAAGTCCTCGCGCCGTCGAATGCCGACTTTCGCGACATCCGGCAAACCAATCACTCCTTCAGCGACATGACGCAGTTCAGTCAGGCGACCTTCAATCTTTCCACGGCAACCGCCGCAGCGCGCATCGACGCAGCCAAAGTGGATGGACGGTTCTTCCCCACCATGGAGCTCCTGCCTCAATTCGGTCGAGCGATCACAGCAGACGATGCGCAGCCCGGCCACGACCATGTCGCTGTCATCAGCCAGTCCCTGTGGCATTCATACTTCCGTAACGCTGGCGACGTCCTCACCCGCACCATGCAACTCGACGGCAACACATATCGCATCATCGGGGTAATGCCGCCGGAGGTTCAGTTCCCCACCATCAGTGATCTGCCCTACGGCAGCGGAAGCGCTCGCACCGATCTATGGCTACCGCTCGTCATCACGGCGAAGGACGCCGCTGACCGCGACAATCCCAACTACTATGCCGTCGCGCGACTCAAGCCCGGCGTCTCCATCGGACAGGCCCAGGCTGACATGGCGCTCATCATGCAGCGCCTCGATCGGCTTCATACGGTTGACGTGGTGGGCAACGGCAGCACTCACGGATGGGGCGCACTCATCGAATCCGTGCGCGATACAGCAGTGGGCCCCGTGCGCTCGCTCTTATGGCTGCTGCTCGGCGCAGTCTGCTGCGTTCTGTTGATTGCCTGCGGTAACACCGCTAATCTGCTGCTCGCGCGCGCTGCCGCGCGATCCCACGAGTTAAGCGTTCGCGCCGCGCTTGGCGCCGGCCGCCTTCGCGTCATCCGTCAATTGCTCACAGAATCTTTGCTGCTCAGCTCTATCGCGGGCGCCGCTGGCATCGCGCTTGCTTGGATCTTCCTTCATCTCCTGCTCCGGTTGGATCCCGGTAATATTCCTCGCCTGCAGCAGGCCTCGCTCAATGGCTGGGTTCTGCTCTTTGTCATCGGTCTTGTACTCGTCACCTGCCTGCTCTTCGGCGCGCTGCCCGCCATCTCCGCCTCACGCATTGATCTCACCGCATCATTGAAATCCATGGGCACCCGCGGCATCGTTGCTCCGCGCGACCGCGGCCGCAATCTACTCATCACCGGCGAGATCGTGCTTGTCACCGTGCTGCTCGCAAGTGCAGGACTGCTCCTTCGCAGTTACGTCAAGGTATCCGCGGTACATCCTGGATTCTCTTCTTCCACCATTACGTTCGGTGTCACTCTTGATTCGCGCTACGCCGGCCGCGGGCAGGGACGCGCATTCTTCCAACGCTTCCTGGAGAGGATCGAACACATCCCCGGAGTTCGCTCCGCGGGCGCGGTCACGGTCCTACCTTTCAGCAACGCTCACAGCATGACCACCCTCTGGGTCGAAGGTTACCGCGACAACAGCAAGGAAGCGCTAATTGACGGGGCCGGCGTGACGCCCCATTACTTTTCCACCATGCAGACGCCGCTGATCTCCGGCCGCTTCTTCACGTCTGCTGATCGGGACGGCGGCCATGTCGTCGTCAATCAGAGCTTCGTCCGCAAGTATTTTCCCGATCAAAGCCCGCTGGGAAAGCGCCTGCGTGGCGGAGCTGACCCAAAGCTCCCCTGGCAGACAATCATCGGTGTGGTAGCTGATGTGCGCAATGAGAGCCTCGACCAGCCGCCCGTTCCTCAGATCTACACACCGATTGACAACATCCAAAGCGCCAGCATCGCGGTGCGCTCTTCGATGCCGCCCGACGCCATCATCCCGGCCCTCCGCGCGTCCGTCAGAAGCATCGATTCATCGATTGCGCTTGTGGACATCCGCACCATGCAACAGGCCATCGCCACATCCACCGCGCGCCGCCGCTTCCAGACGAGCCTGCTCACCATCTTCGCCGGAACGGCCCTGCTGCTTGCATTGGTCGGCCTGTACGGTCTGCTCGCCTATTCGGTGCGCCGGCGTGTCGCCGAAATCGGCGTTCGCATTGCGCTCGGTGCATCACGTTCCCGCGTGATCGCCATGGTGGTGCGCCAGGGATTGCAACTCGTGCTTGCCGGCCTCATCATCGGCATTGCTGTGGCATTTGCTGGTGTGCGCTTCTTGGCAGGGATGCTTTACGGTGTTCGCCCATACGATCCGTGGACCTTTCTCGCGGCTCCTCTGCTTACCATCCTTGCGGCGATTGTCGCCTGCTGCGTTCCGGCCTGGCATGCCGCGCACATCGAACCGATGAGGGCCCTGCGCGCCGAGTAGCCGTTCCACACTTGCCAGCTTTCTCGTGTACCTCTATACCTGTGTCACGACGGCACAGGAGGCTGCACACTTGGATAAGCGGGAATTTCTCAAGGCCTCTGGCCTCGCATTGAGCGGCACCATGTTATCCGGCTTCTCATCGGCGCAGACATCGCAACCCGGCAAACCGAAAGCTCAAACTCGACGCGCGCGCACGAATTGGTCTGGCAACTATACCTACAGCACGGACCGGCTCGATACGCCTGCCACCGTCGAGCAGGTGCAGAGCATCGTGAAGCGGGCGAACAAAATTCGCGCGCTCGGCACCCGCCACTCCTTCAATGCCATCGCAGACAGCACTGCGGAGCAGATTTCTCTCGAGCATCTTGATCAGACGTCCATCGACACCGCAGCCCGCACGGTCACCCTCGGCTCCGGCGTCACCTACGGCAAGCTGGCGCCCCACATCGACGGCCATGGCTTCGCCCTTCACAATCTCGCATCGCTGCCGCACATCTCTGTAGCCGGTGGCTGCGCCACAGCCACGCACGGCTCGGGGATGCACAATCGCAACCTTTCAAGCGCCTGTTCCGCTCTCGAGCTTGTCACCGCCGACGGCAGTCTCCTTACCCTGACGCGAGCCAAAGACCCGGACCATTTCGCGGGAGCAGTTGTTGCGCTTGGAGCCCTGGGAATTGTCACTAGTCTGACGCTGGACCTGCAGCCCACTTACGAGATGGAGCAGGTCGTCTACCAGGATCTGCCCTTCGCCGCGCTCGAGCACAACCTCGACGCCATTTTCTCCAGCGGCTACAGCGTGAGCCTCTTCACGGACTGGCAGAAACATCGCGCCACGCAGGTCTGGATCAAGCGCCGCGTCGAACCGGGCAAGCCCTACAGATGGCCGCAGGAGTTCTATGGCGCGAAGCGAGCCACGGTAAACCTGCACCCTGTCGCTGGACATGCGGCGGAGAGCTGCACCGAGCAGCTCGGCATTCCCGGGCCGTGGTACGAGCGCCTGCCGCACTTTCGCATGAACTTTGTTCCCAGCAGCGGCAACGAGCTGCAAAGCGAGTACTTCGTGCCCCGCGAGCACGCCTACGCGGCGATCCGCGCCGTCGAGGAGCTCCGTGACCGCATCACACTGCACCTATTTGTCACAGAGTTTCGCACGATACAGGCCGATTCGCTCTGGATGAGCATGGCCTATCAACGAGACTCATTCGCAATCCATTTCACATGGAAGCCCGAGTGGCCGCAGGTACGCACGATTCTTCCGCAAATTGAAGCGAAGCTCGCGCCCTTCGAGCCGCGGCCGCACTGGGCAAAGGTCTTCACTCTGCCGCCCGCAATATTGCAGTCTCGATATGCGAAACTGGCCGACTTCAAAGAGCTACTCCGACACCATGATCCGAACGGGAAATTCCGCAACCAATTCCTCGAATCAAACCTGTATAGCACCTAAACCTACTCGCGGCCGCGCTCCTTCAGCTTCTCCAGCACCAATTGCGGCACCAGTCCTTCAAGAGAGCCGCCCAGCCGGAATACTTCCTTCACCAAGCGCGAACTCACATACGAGAACTTCTCCGCAGGCATCATGAACACCGTCTCCAGGTCGGGAGCCAGCCGCCGGTTCATCAACGCCATCTGCAGCTCATATTCGTAATCGCTGATAGCACGAATACCGCGAAGCACCGCCTGCGCCTGTTCCGCCCGCACAAAGTCCACCAGCAACCCGTCGAAGCTCGCCACCGATACAT
This sequence comes from Acidobacteriaceae bacterium, assembly GCA_036376445.1. GTDB lineage: Bacteria > Acidobacteriota > Terriglobia > Terriglobales > Acidobacteriaceae > KBS-83. The sequence goes on along the minus strand of DASVAI010000123.1, from coordinate 1,081 downwards.
TTGGCATATGCCTCACCGCGGCAGTTAACATCGTGCATCGCTCAGCCACGGTGAATAGCGGACTCTTCTCCGCGTTCGCCAGCACCGCAACCACCAGGTGGTCAAAAATTTTTGCGCCCCGCGCAATCAGGTCCAGATGACCATTCGTCATCGGGTCGAACGTGCCGGGATAAATCGCCTTGACTGTATTCATGGTTCCGCGGTGAGTGTAAGCGGCCCGCTAGGTTCACGTCCAACACACCAGGGCGACCCCGACCGTCGCTGCAAAGAAAAGGCGGCCATGATAACGGCCGCCCGCATTCGTCGAACTGATTCAAACCTACTGCGGCCGCCGAGCAGCCGGCCGAACCGCCGCCTCCGCAATGGCCGCGCCGTTCACCGGCACCGGCGGCACCTCGGCCTCCTTCACGCCACCAATCCCCAGCTTCTGCCGAAGCTGCTGGTGAATGCGATCGAAGGTATCGCGATTGTCCTTCAGATACTGCCGCACATTCTCGCGTCCCTGCCCGATACGCTCGCCGGAGTAGCTGAACCACGCGCCTGACTTCTCCACGATGTTGTTTGCCACCGCTAGGTCCAGCACATCGCCTTCGCGCGAAATACCTTCGCCGTACAGGATGTCGAACTCCGCATCCCGGAAGGGAGCAGCCACCTTGTTCTTCACCACCTTCACCTTGGTGCGCGAGCCTACAACCATGTCGCCGTCCTTCACCGCGGCGATGCGCCGAATGTCCACGCGCACCGACGAGTAGAACTTCAGCGCGCGTCCGCCAGTGGTGGTCTCCGGATTCCCGAACATCACACCGATCTTCTCGCGGATCTGATTGATGAAGATGAGACAGGTGCGCGACTTCGACACCGTGCCGGTCAGCTTGCGCAGCGCCTGCGACATCAGCCTCGCCTGCAGGCCCATGTGCGAGTCGCCCATCTCGCCATCCAACTCGGCCTTGGGCACCAGCGCCGCAACCGAGTCCACCACCAGCACGTCGATCGCGCCGGAGCGCACCAGCGCCTCGGTAATTTCCAGCGCCTGCTCGCCGTAGTCAGGCTGCGACACCAGCAGGTTGTCCACATCCACGCC
>DASVAI010000122.1:0-5935 GCA_036376445.1 Acidobacteriaceae bacterium | reverse complement strand
CGATCCCGCACTTCTGCGCGACAATCCGGATTGCCTCCGGGAAGCTGACCTTTTCGATCTCCTGCACGAACTTGAAGACGTCTCCCGATACCCCGCAGCCGAAGCAGTGATAGAACTGCCGCGTCACGTGCACGGAGAACGAGGGCGTCTTCTCCCCATGGAAGGGGCACAGCCCGGAGTAGTTTTGCGCGCCGGACTTCTTCAGCGTGATGTACTCGCCGACGACGCGGACAATGTCCGCCTGCTGCTTTACGGTCTGGGCAATATCCGGCATGGGAGGGACGGTTCCATTGTCACCCGCCCGAGCCGTAGGTCAATGCCCGAGCTGTAGGTCAATGTAGGAGCCGAGAATCAATGTGTGGGAAACTTGCCCATGCCTGCGGATTCCTAGGCCGTCGTCAGCCCGCGCCGCCGCACATCGTCCAGAACCGGCATCATCGCCAGCAGCAGCAGAATCGCGGAGAGCGGCAGGGTAAACAGAAAACCGACATGCTTGAAACCAAGTGCCCCGACCACCCCTCCCACGAAGAACAACACGATCAGGGAAGCCAGAAGCCGCAATGAGCCGATATCGGTGGAAGTGTCTTCGTCGCTTCCGCCCGAGCGAGCGAAGACGATTCTGCCCAGCGCGATGCCGATGTCCGTAACGATGCCCGTCATGTGCGTCGTACGAATCACTGCGTTTGAAAGCTTGGTGATCATGGCGTTCTGCAGTCCCATCGTGAAGCACAGGAGCATCACGGTGCCAAGCACACGCTCGCCGGTAAAGACATGCCCGACAAGACCAAACGAGACCAGCAGGGCCGCCTCCAAGATGAGTGGGAGGGCATACTCGCTCTCCAGGGTCCGGGCTCGGGCCCAACGGATCAGGAGGGTCGAGAGAAACGCGCCGCCGAGGAAAGAAAGCAGGGCGGCCAGGCCGTTGAGGAAGACTGCGAGGCTGCCGAGAGCAAAATTATCCGCCATCGCGGCCACCACTCCCGACATGTGCGACGTATATTGCCGGACAGCCAGAAAGCCACCTGCATTTGCCGCCCCGGCGACAAACGCGAGATAACGCGCCAGGTGCCGGTTCGCGGCGTCTGTCCGTTTGCTGCCGGTCAGTCGGCGCAAGTAAAGGAGCGGCATACCTCATCATGACAGAGAAGCCCACACTTCTCGCACGAAGTCATCTGCCACTCCCTGGTGATGCCGTACCCATCGCCTAAAGTGTCGGCCTGAGCCGCGTTACATTGAGGTTCTCCCTGGTACAATCCGCCCGGATCGCATCGGGTATCTTCACAGCTCATCGGAGTCCCACAAATGACCGAATGGAACGCATCCGAATACCACCGCCTCTCCGCCCTGCAGGACACCATGGGGGCCGAGGTCCTTTCAGTTCTGACGCTCAAGGGAAGCGAGCGCGTCCTCGACATCGGCTGCGGCAACGGCAAGACCACTGCCGCCATTGCCGAGCGTCTCCCGCAGGGCTCTGTGCTTGGCGTAGACGCCTCGGCCGACATGATTGCCTTCGCGAAAGAGCACTGGTCCGCCAGTCACCCCAATCTTCAGTTCGCAGTCGCCGATGCCCGCCGTCTCGCCTTCAAGAGCGAGTTCGATCTCGTCGTCTCCTTCAATGCCTTGCACTGGATCTCCGATCAGGCATTGCCTTTGCAGGGAATCCACCGGGCCCTCAAGCCTGAAGGTAAAGCTCAGTTACGTCTGGTCATTAAAGGCGAACGCACATGCATCGAGGACGTCGTCGACGACACCCGCAAATCGCCCCGCTGGGCCGGCTATTTCGATGGCTTCCGCGATCCCTTCCTGCACCTCACGCCCGAGCAGTATGGCGCCCTCGCCGAAAAGCAGGGTTTTCGCGTCCTCAGTATCAGCACATCGGACAAAGCCTGGGACTTCGGCTCCCGCGACGCGTTCCTCGCGCGCATGAAAGTTACCATGATCGAGTGGGTGCAGCGCGTGCCCGAGGCCGACCGCGTCACCTTTATCAACGAGGTGCTCGATCGCTACGAGAAGATAGCCGCCACAGCGCCTGGAGAGGAGAATTACTTCCGCTTCTACCAGATGGATATCGTTCTCGCCCCAAACGGCAAGGCAGAGCCGTAATGGCCCGGGATGACAACCATTGAGTCGTCGGCGTCTTCTACTACAACCCTGATGCCCCAGCGCTCTGGGTCGGAAAGCGTTTTGGCGTCGGCTGGACGCTCAACTTCGCGCATCGCGCAAGCTGGGTTTTGCTCGCAGCTATGCTGTTGCTGCCGATTGTTGCGATAGTCGCCGGAGCACTTTTCGTTCATCGTTCGATCCCTACTCGATGAAGACCAACATCCTCACCTCCATCATCCTGATCGCCGCCATCACCGCTCTCGCGTTGCGCTTCGCCCATGAGCCCTGGCCTCCGCTGCGCATCGCCGGCGCCTTCATCGCGCTCACTTCGCTTGTCCTCATCCTCATCGCGCGCTTCCAGTTGGGCCGTGCCTTCTCCATCCGCGCCAAGGCCACGCGTCTGGTCACCACCGGCCTGTATGGGCGCCTCCGCAACCCCATCTATGTCTTCGGCAGCTTCTTCTTTCTCGGCGCCGCGATGTTTGTCCCCTTCTGGCCGTTGCTGTTGGCACTTGTCTTCGTCATTCCCATGCAGATCGCCCGCGCCCGCCGGGAGGCCGCCCTGCTCGAAGCCACCTTCGGCGACGAGTATCGCCAATATCGCCGCCGGACCTGGTTCTGACTCCCCAAACGTGCCGAAAATGGCTCCGAAAGCCTCATTTCGGACGCAAAATCGCGCATTTTGAGGCAAACCCGGCCCTGCTTTGCCTCTCTAACTCAAGGCCAGATAGCCCTGAGTGGCTTCGGGAGACATTGCTATGCAATCGTTCCTGCAATTCCTGCATTCGGTCATGAATCAGCTTCAACCTGCGATTCAGTGGGTTCACGACACCGTACTATCACTGCTCGCCTCGCCCGAACGCTGGATCGTCTATGTCGCGGCGGGCTGGATAGCGCTGCTGCTGATCGCTTTTCCGCTCTTCCGCTATTCCGGACGTCGCCGCCGTCGCAGCGAGCCCTTCGAGGAAGTGCGCTCCTACTCTGTGCTGGGAATCGGGCCCGCAGCGCGCGCGCAAGGAGCAGATATGGACGATGTGATCCGTCCTGAGCGTACCTACTCGCGCTGGGCAGATGCCAGCCCCTTAATCGAACGGCCTGTCGCCCAGCCGGCCTCGAATGTCAGGCCAATTCGTCCGTCGAGGACGGTCAAGTGCACACATTGCGGGGGACCGCTCTCGTCGGGCCAGAACTTCTGTCCGGCCTGCGGCTATGCCCAGCCTCTGGACCACCGCGTCACGGCCTAGGCGCCCTTCGTCACTCAGCCGGTCTAGGCTGTGAAAATCCGAGGAGCAAGGCTTCACCACCGGCTGGAACTCCGGCAGTTCCACGCACGTGCCGTCGGGGTCGCGCGACTGCTGCTTATCATCTTCATTGCGATGGAGATAGCTCGCCAGCCGGAAGGCCGCCGTCCTTGAAGTTACCTTCGGCTACGAGTACCGCCCAACCACCGACAGATCTGGCCTGCCATCCAGAATCTTCCAAATGCCCCCGGAAAACGACTCTCAACCGCCAAAATCCGCCCGTTTGAGGCAAACTTCGCCTCTGCTTTGCCTGTCTAACTCAGAGCCGGATAGTCCCGGACATATTGCTATGCAATCTTTTCTGCAGTTCCTGCATACGGTCCTCGATCAGATTCAGCCAGTAATCCACTGGCTTCGCGCCTGGTTTGAATCGCTGCCCTCCTCGCCCGACCGCTGGATCGTTTATGCCGCGGCTGCCGGGATCGCGCTGCTGTTGATTTTCGTTCCGCTTTTTCGCGTCTCAGGAGAACGCGTGCGTCGCAGGGAGCCCTTCGAAGAAGTGCGCTCGTATTCGGTACTTGGCATCGGCCCCGAGCCCCTCTCCGGCCATGCAGATGTGAATGACGTGATCCACCCTGTGCGGACCTACCCGCGGTGGGCCGAGACAGTACCGTTCGAGATCAATGAATGGACTTTCGCAGAAGCTACCTCCCATGTCACACCCATCCGCCGATCGCCGTCGCAAAGGTGCACACATTGCGGTGGCCCCCTCTCGGCGGGCCAGTACTTCTGTCCGGGCTGTGGCTATGGCCAGTCCACGGACCGCAGCGTCACGGCCTGAGGCGCGTTCGTCATTCAGCTGGGCTCTCGGCTGTGAAATCCGAGCAGCAGGGCTTCATCACGGGCTGGAACTCCATCAGCTCCACGCGCGTGCCGTCCGGGTCGTAGAGATTGGCTTGCCACTTACCGTCCTTGCCCATCTGCGGTCCATCATGCCGCGGGCTGAAGCGGATCGCGTCGCTCACATAGAGCGCTGTCACCGCCCGCTCCATGTTCGGCACGCCCAGCGAGAAGTGGTTCAGCACGCCAAGCTGCCGCGCATCCACCTTGCTCGCGTCGGGAGTATCCGAGTCCGGCCCGGTCATCATGTACTCCAGCCAGTCATGCCCATCTGGCACCTGTTGCGACACCCAGTCCACCTTGCCGGGATGCATCGCGCCATACCAGTACGGCCGGAACCCGAGCAGGTCGCGGTAGAAGCTGTCTTCTTTCGCCCGGTCTTTCACCAGATATCCCACATGAATGATCCGCGGGCTCAGCAGGGTATTCGCAGCATGAAAGGGATGGTCCGCCGCTTGGTAAAACTCCACGCGATTGCCCTCCGGATCGCGCGTGAAGAACCACTTGCTGCCATCCTTGCCAATGGTGGTCACAGGATCGATATCGCGGCAACCCTTATCGACGAGATACGTGTGCAGCGCATCGGCATCGCTCGTGGCAAAGGCCACATGGTCCATCCGGCTGATCGAGTGCTGGCTCGGCAGCGGCAGGACCTCGATGAACTGCTGCTCGCTCACGCGATAGATCACGCCCTGCGGATCTTCCGGATCGGGCTCCTTCGATGCGCCTAGCTCGTCGACATAGAAGTGCTCCGACGCGGCGGGGTCACTCGTGTAGACGGCCATGTGCGAGATGCCAGTGATTCTGGGTCGTTCCTGCGCATTCAGCGCGAGGCTGGTAGAGAACGCCAGCACGGCAAGTCCAATGCGAAACCATGATTGCTGCATATACATGAACGCCCTCTCTATAACTTCGTCATCCCGACCGAAGCGGCGAAGCCGCGCAGTGGAGGGAAGTGCTTTTCACCCACCGGTGCGCCAGCCATCATAGCGCGCCCCACATGGCCCGCACCTCTGCAGGCGACATTCCCCTCTCCCGCAGCGTCTGCAAACTCAGTGCATCGGTCCGCTTGGCCAGCCGCTGCCCCACGGCGTCCCGCACCAGCGGGCAATGATGCCAGAGCGGCGGCGCAAGCCCCAGCGCCCGGTAGAGCAGCAATTGCCGCGCCGTCGACTTCAGCAGGTCCGCTCCGCGCACCACTTCGGTGATCTGCATGGCCGCGTCGTCCACGACGCAGGCAAGTTGATAGGCCGGCACATCGTCGCGCCGCCACACCACAAAGTCGCCAAAGTCCCGCCCCACGATATAGCTCCGCACACCCATGCCCGAATCCTCGAAGCCGATCGTCTCGCCATCCGGCACACGAAATCGCCAGTTCACGCCGGCCGGCTCAGCCGCCGCGACCACGGCAGGACCAGCAGGCCGACAGAGACCCGGATACACCGGCTCGTCATCATCCTCAATCCCGCCGCGGGCGCTCTCATCTTGATCCTCGTGCGGAGCGCTTACAGTAGTCGCCAACTCGCGCCGCGAGCAGGTGCACGGATAAATCCATCCGCCCGTCCGCAGACGCTCCCACGCTGCGCGATAAAAACTGTACCGCTCACTTTGCCGGTAGGGCGCATACGGTCCTCCCCCTGGAACACAGTCAAGTCCAGGACCCTCCTGCCAAACGATTCCCAGCCATCGCA
>DASVAI010000397.1:0-9306 GCA_036376445.1 Acidobacteriaceae bacterium | reverse complement strand
GCGTATTACTGGGACCATTCGTATCCGGCCAGCGGTGTTGTTCAGCCAAACTCGAATCTGGACCCCAGCATCTATGTGGGCAATACCAACCCGCCGCTGATTCACCCCAGCGCAGGCGTGCCGCCCACGCAGTTGTACTGGTCAGGTCAGATTCAGGAGCAGCTCACCAGCAGCATGATCGGGACTATCGGCTATGTGGGCATGCACACCTATCATGTGGGCGTGTGGTCCAAGCCGAACGAGGTGAACCCGACCACGGCGCGGCAGAAATACAGCGCCGCCGCCAAGGCTGCCGGGATGCCACTGAATGAGTTCCTGACCCTGCCGATTAACGATTCGCGAGTTGCCGCTGCAGGCATTCGGGCCCCGTGGGGAGATTTCCAGAATGTGTTCGGCGACGGCGCCACGGCGGCGCAGGCGCTCCGTCCATGGCCGCAGTACGGTGACGTGGACAACCCGATCAACCCCATCGGCAGCGTCTCCTACAACGGACTGCAAACCAGCCTGCAGAAGCGCTTCTCGCAGGGGCTCACCTTCCTGCTGTCCTACACCTTCTCGAAGACCATCGGCAACGTGGACTCGAACAGCGGCCCCAGCGCCGGCGCCGAGAACGCGATCTTTGCCGGTTCCTTCGCGCAGGACTACTACAACCCACGCGGCGAGCGCGCTGTTACCAGCTCGGATATCCCGCACGTCGTCTCGCTCAGCTACACGTATGAGCTGCCCTTCGGCAAGAGCAAGCCGTTCCTGAACCACGGAGGAGTCGTCAACACCGTCGTCGGCGGCTGGTCCGTCTCCGGCATTCACCAGTACCAGAGCGGCCGCCCCATCCACATCGAGTACGACGCCTTCGGCTCGTCCAACCCATTCTTTGCGGCGGGCGACGGCTTCAGCTTCCGGCCGAACATTGTCCCTCATCAGTCCTTCAAAAATCCGGCATACAAAAAGAGCTGCTCTCATCCAACCGCGGGAACTGGACGCAACCCGTGCCAGTTCTACATCAACCCCGCTGCCTTCTCGCTGCCAGCGCCGGGAGAGTTCGGCAACGCGCCCAACCTCATCTCGGGACTGCACATGCCGGCCTACATCAACGAAGACCTGTCGGTCTCCAAGCGAACGACGATTCATGAGAATCTGAATCTGCAGTTCCAGGCCAACTTCTTTAACGCCTTCAACCGGGTGATCTTCTCCTCGGGAGGAAACGCACAGACGTTCATCATCAATGCCGCGCCGCCGGATCTGAGCACGGCATCGTTGCAGAACTCGCAAACCGTCTTCGGCATCATGACGTCGCAGCAGAACGCTCCGCGTATCATCCAGTTCGCTATGAAATTGGAGTTCTAGTCCCTCATGGTCATGCTCGCTGCCAAATTCGTACTCGCGGCGAGCATGACCATGCCTTTGTTCGCGCAGACCGCCTCCGATGAGCTCGCCTCGCATGCAGAGGCAGCACAGCAGGCGGAGCAGCGCGGCGATTTCCCCGCGGCCATTCACGAATACGAAATTCTCGCCCGGCGGCTTCCGCGCAACGCGGAACTGATGAGTAATCTGGGTGTCGCGCTTTATTTCGATCACCAATGGGAGCGTTCTCTCACCGTGCTGCATAAGGCCATAGCGCTGAATCCGAAGCTCCAGGCGTCGCATCTGTTCAGCGGCCTGGCCTCCTATCAGCTCGGCAGGCCCGATGCCGCCGCTCCCGAGCTTGAGACCGCGGCCCGCCTGAAGCCCTCCGATGTCATTGCGCACACCTGGCTGGGCTATGCCTATCTCGATCAGTCGCGCTACGATGCCGCGGCGAAGCAGTTTCGAACGGTCACACAACTGGCTCCGGATAACATCGATGCCTGGTACGCGCTCGGCAAGGCGTGGCTCGAGATCGGCAGGCAGAGCACGACAGCCCTGCTGAAGGCCGCTCCCAACGGCGGCCGCGCCTGGCAACTGGCCGGCGAGCAGCTTCAGCTTCAGGGCGACCGCGGCAAGGCGCTCGCCGATTTCGAGCAGGCCAATGCCCGCCGTCCCGATATCGCCGAACTGCGGGCCATGGTCGAGAATCTTGGCGGCAAGCCCGTCACCACGACGGTTGCAAAATCCGCGGCGACCGCCCAGGAGGACGCTCTTTACGCCCAGGCGCATGAGGCGGAAGAAAGCTCCCGCGCCGCCTTTCAGCATGTGCTGGCCATTGTGCCAGACTCCTACCGCGCCCACCAGATCGTGGCCGATGCCTATGTGCTCCAGCAGCAGGACGACAAAGCCATCGCCGAGTACCGCGCGGTGCTCGCGCAGAAGCCCGATCTCCCCGGCATTCACGAGGCCATCGGCAGCGCGCTTTTGCGCAGCGGAAAGACCGCCGACGCGCTGCCCGAGTTTCAGGCGGAGCTCGCCCTCCAGCCACGCTCGGCCACGATCCACACGCTCGTTGGACAGACCCAGATGCTGCTCGGCCAGAACGATGCAGCGGAAAAGACGCTGCGCAGCGCGCTCCAGATGGACCGGCCGCCCGCCGATGCGTGGCGCCTGCTCGGTAAGCTGGAGCTGCATCGCGGCAACTTCCATCCCGCTGCCCAGGACCTGACGCGCTATCTCGCGGCCGAGAAGAACGACGCGACCGCATGGTATCTGCTCTCCCGCGCCTATCGCGGCCTGGGCGACAAGCCGCAGATGGACCGCGCGCTCGCCGAGTTCAACAGGATCTCCCAGGATGCGAAGGCGCGCAGCCAAGCGCAGCAGGAACTCGCGCGACTGAACAACCAGACGCATGTTGACGAAGAGGCAGGGAGGAGCAGTCCTTAATCTGTCCCTAGGTTGGTTCGTGAAGCCGTATTCAACAGTCCAAGAAGAGAATCACGAAAGAGAGTCGAAAGTCATGTCGCGTTCCCACGGAGCCTCACCTTTACAGAAGGTCGTCCTCATCACCAGCGGTGATCTGCGCCAGTCCGCCAACAAGGTCTGCTGGCCCGCACAGGAGGACCTGGAGCGCCGGCTCACCCAGGCATTCCGCGATGAAGGCGTCGAGGCACACCGTGCCTTCGCGGTCGACGACGTCGAAGGCCATGGGTTCATCTCGAGCCAGCGCATGGGAATGGATATCTTTGACACCATCGACCCGGATGCGAGTCTCGTATTCGCCACGGCCGCATGGCAATACACGCATCACGTGCTGCCCGGCATGCGTTCGCATCGCGGCCCCATTCTCACCGTCGCCAACTGGTCCGGCCAGTGGCCCGGTCTTGTGGGCTTGCTCAATCTCAACGGTTCGTTAGTGAAAGCGGGCGTGCCGTTTCACTCGCTGTGGAGCCGGGACTTCACCGACAACTACTTCCGCGCGCGGCTTCGCGAATGGATCCAGAAGGGAAGTGTCACCCACGATCTCTCCCACGTCCGCGCGCTCGACCCGAAGTCGCTGCCCGCATCGGCGCGCAGCACCGGAGAAGAACTGGCCGCGCAACTCCTCAAGCGCAAGGCCATCCTCGGCGTCTTCGACGAAGGTTGCATGGGCATGTACAACGCCATCATCGACGACGAGCTGCTCAACCCGCTCGGTCTGTTCAAGGAGCGGCTCAGCCAGTCCGCTCTGGTCGCCCGCATGCGTCTCATCCCGGACGATCAGGCGAGCGCGGTGCGCCAGTGGCTGGATGCAAAGGGCATGCGCTTCAACACTGGCAAAGATGAGAAGACCGAGCTCACCGACCGCCAGATCCTCGAGCAGTGCAAAATGTACATCGCTGCATTACAAATCTCGGACGAGTTCGGCTGCGATGCCGTCGGGATCCAGTACCAGCAGGGCCTCAAGGACATGGTCCCCGCCTCCGATCTGGTCGAAGGCTTGCTCAACAACAGCGATCGTCCTCCCGCGCATGACGCCTCCGGCCGCGAGCTCTACGCCGGCGGCCCGCTGCCGCATTTCAACGAAGTGGACGAATGCGCGGGCGTGGACGCGCTCGTCACCAACCGCTGCTGGAAGGCGTTGCAGCTCGATCCGGCCACCACGCTGCACGATGTCCGTTGGGGCGAGCATTACAAGGGCGACGGCATCGACGACTTCGTGTGGGTGCTGCAGATCTCCGGGGCCGCCCCGGCAAGCCACTTTGTCGACGGCTATCGCGGCGCATCCAGCGATCGTCAGCCGCCCATGTACTTTCCGCTAGGGGGCGGCACGCTGAAGGGCATCGGGCGTCCCGGTCCCATCGTCTGGAGCCGCGTCTTTGTGGAAGGCGGCAAGCTGCACGTCGACATGGGGCTCGGCTCGGTCGTGACCCTGCCGGCGGAAGAAACCGAGCGCCGCTGGAGCCAGACTACAAGACAATGGCCGATGGTCAGCGCCGTCTTCGATGGTGTCTCGCGCGACTCCTTCATGGCCCGCCATCGCGCCAACCATGTCAGCATCGCTTACGCTCCCGACGCAAAGCGGACGCAGCAGGCTCTCGCCGTCAAGGCTGCCATGTTCCAGGTGCTCGGCGTCGAGGTGCATGTGTGCGGCGCGGTCAGCTTCGGTTGAGATCAAAGCGCGGGGAGCAAGAAACTTGAGTATTGTTGCAGGCATCGACTTCGGGACACTCAGCGTGCGCGTCTCGCTCTTCAGCAGGAGCGAGGGACGCCTCGGCTCGGGCATCGCCGAATACCCGCTGCGGCGCTCCGCGCAGGATCCCGATCTCGCCACGCAGAGCCATCGCGATCAGATGATTGCGCTTGAGCGCGCCATGCGCAGCGCGCTGGAGAGTAGCGGCGTGCGTGGGGAAGACGTGCGCGCGCTCGCCGTCGATGCCACCGGCTCGAGCGTCATTCCTGTCGGCCAGGGGTCCAATGGAGTCCTCGAGCCGCTCGATGACTACTATCTGTGGTGCGATCACCGCGCGTCCGCCGAAGCAGCGGAGATCACAGCCGCCGCTCACGAGCAGAGGCTCGAAGCCATCGAATGGTGCGGCGGCGTCTACTCCTCCGAGTGGGGCTTCTCCAAACTCCTCCACTGGCTACGCCACAATCCGCAGAAGCGCGCAAAGTTCGTAACCGCACTTGAGAATTGCGATATGATCGTCGCCACGCTCTGCGGTATCACGAATCCGGCCGAGCTGCCGCGCAGCATCTGCGCGATGGGCCACAAGTGGATGTGGAACGCGAAGTGGGGCGGCCTTCCGTCAGACGACTTTCTCTCCTCCGTCGACCCGTTGCTGCAGGGTGTTCGGGAAAAGCTCAGCGGCCGTTACGAAACCTCTGACCGTATCGCTGGTCACCTGAGCTCCGAATGGGCCGAGCGCCTGGGTCTCCGCGCCGGTATTTCCATTCCGGTTGGCGCGCTCGACGCGCACTGGGACGCTGTTGCCGCCAACATCCGCCTCGGCGATGTCGTCAACGTCATCGGCACCTCCACCTGCATCATCGGCGTCAGCGCGCAGCAATCGCTGGTACCCGGGGTCTGCGGTGTTGTGCCCGGCTCCGTGCTGCCCGGCTACACCGGCATCGAAGCCGGCCTCTCTGCCGTTGGCGACATCTTCGAGGCCATCGCGCGCCGCGCCGGATCGTCAGTCGCTGCGCTCTCCCAGGGCCTGGAAAACCATCGCGCCGGCCAGACCGGATTGCTCCGCCTCACCTGGGACAACGGCGACCGCACCGTGCTCGTCAATCCCAATCTCGGCGGCGTCACGCTCGGATGGAACCTGGTGCACACCGCGCAGGATGAGCTCTTCGCCGCCATCGAAGGCACGGCCCTGCACACCCGCATCATCCTCGAGCGCATGCAGCATCACGGCTCGCCGGTGAACCGCATCATCAATGGCGGCGGCATTCCGCGCAAGAATCGCGTGCTCAACCAGATCTACGCGAATGTCCTGAACAAGCCGGTGCTCGTGCCCGCGGGCGATGTCACCAGCCTCGGCTCGGCCATCTTTGCATTTGTCGCCTGTGGCGATTACAAATCTGTTGAGGAGGCACAGGATGCGCTCTGCCCTCCGTGCGAAACCTTCCTGCCTGACGAGCGCGCCGCGCAAACATACGCTACCCTGTACCCGCTTTATCGAGACGTATATTTCTCGCTGGGAAATCCCGCCTCGCCGGCTGCAAGTCTCGGCCGCATCCTGCCCCGGCTCCGTGACATCGCAGCCGATGCGCGCGCATTGGAGAAGGAATGAGCATCAACTCGCACGTAGTGAAGAGCACAAAGATCAACTCGCACGTAGCAAAAAGCACGATCGTAGGTGCCCTGGGCGGACTGCTCTTCGGCTTTGATACCGCCGTGATCTCCGGCACCACCTCAGCCCTCACCCGCACGTACCATCTCTCGCCCTCGCTGCTCGGCGTCACCGTTTCGAGCGCGCTGGTCGGCACCGTCATCGGCGCGATGACCGCCGGCTGGCCGGGGCAGAAGTTCGGTCGCCGCGACAGCCTGCGCGTCATGGCCATCTTCTATGTGCTCTCCGCCATCGGCTGCGCGCTTGCATGGAACTGGCCCGCGCTCATCTTCTTCCGCTTCATCGGCGGCCTCGGCATCGGCGGCTCATCAGTGCTCGGCCCCATGTACATCGCGGAGATCGCACCCCCGGACTGGCGCGGCCGCCTCGTCGGCTTCTTCCAGGTCAACATCGTCATCGGCATCCTGCTCGCCTACATTTCCAACGCCATCATCGCCGGCCAGCACATCGGCGCGAATGACTGGCGCTGGATGTTCGGCGCATCCGGCGTGCCGGCGTTGCTCTTCCTCATCATGCTCTTCATCATTCCGCGCAGTCCGCGCTGGCTGGTCACGCAATCCAATCTTCGCGAAGCCCTCGAGGTCCTGCGCCTCACAGGCATTCCCGAACCCAAGCAGGAGCTCGATGAGATCGTCGCCTCCGTGCACCTCGAGCGCTCTTCCTCCACTGACCCGCTCTTCTCCCGACAGTACAAGAAGCCCATCATCATCGCCTGGACCGTGGGCATGTTCAGCCAGCTCTCCGGCATCAACGCCATCCTTTATTACCTCAACGACATCTTTGCGCTCGCCGGCGCGTCGCGCATCTCCGGCGATCTTCAGGCCATCGCAGTCGGCGCCACCAATCTCGTCGCCACCCTCATCGCCATGGCGGTCATCGACAAGCTCGGCCGCAAAAAGCTGCTGCTCACCGGCACCGTTGGCCTCGCCATCTGCCTCACCATCATCTCCGTTCTCTTCTTCACCAAGCAGCATCTCGCCTGGCTTGTCTGGCTGCTCATGGCCTACATCGCCTGCTTCGCCGTATCGCAGGGAGCGGTGCTCTGGGTCTACATCAGCGAGGTCTTCCCCAATCGCGTGCGCGCCAAGGGCCAAAGCCTCGGCAGCTCTGCGCATTGGATCTTCAACGCGCTGATCTCGCTTGTATTCCCCGTTTTGGCAAAGTCGTCAGGCGCTTACCCCTTCGTCTTCTTCGCCGTCATGATGGTTCTCGATCTCATCCTGGTCTTCTTCTACTACCCAGAGACCAGCGGCATCACGCTCGAACAAATGCAGCACAAGCTTGGTATCGATTAGTTGAATTTTCTATTTCAGAGGTGAATCAGTATGACGCGATCCGCAACACTCCTCGCCCTGGGCATCTTCGCGCTCGGCGCGCAAGCGCAATCGCATAGCTGGCAGCCGGACCTCATCGTCCAGCAGACCTACACTCCGCACCGCGCATCCAGCACCGATCCCAAAGGCGCCAACGCCGACGCTCGCCACGTTGCGCCCGGCGCCACCGAAACAGTACTCGACGTCGATGGCCCCGGCGAGGTCTCCCATATCTGGTTCACCATCGCCGATCGCGAGCCCTATCACCTCAAGCGGATCGTGCTCCGCATCTACTGGGACGGCGAGCAGAACCCCAGCGTCGAAGCGCCCATCGGCGACTTCTTCGGCCTCGGCCTCGGCGAATACCACAGTTGGCAGTCGGAGATGCTCTCGGTCGGCAGCACCAAGAGCCTGAACAGCTTCTTCCCCATGCCCTTCGCCCGCCACGCTCGTATCACGGTTACAAATGAAGGGCACGAGGCCATCGACGCTCTCTACTACAACATCGACTACCGCACTTACAATCACCCGCTGCCCGAAGGCACGCTCTACTTCCACGCCCAGTACCGCCAGGCCCAGCCCAACCACGGCTGGACCACCGACTGGAAGACCAACGGCGACCCCAACGTAAATGACAAGGCGAACTTCGACGGCAAGGACAACTACGTCTGGTTCGATGCCAAAGGCCACGGCCAGTATGTCGGCGTCACCATGTCGGTCCTGCAGAACCAGGACATGTGGTGGGGCGAAGGCGATGACATGTTCTTTATCGACGGCGCGGAGAAGCCATCCGTCATCGGAACCGGTTCAGAAGACTACTTCCTCGGCGCATGGGACTTTGGCGGTGAGCCCTTCTCTTATGCCCTCTACGGCGCGCCTGTCGTCGGGACCGAACTCGCCGGAAGCCGCTCCAGCGTCTATCGCTTCCATCTTGACTCGCCCATCCCGTTCAGCAAATCCTTTAAGGCCACCATCGAGCACGGCCACGCAAACGCGCGCTCGGATAACTACTACTCCGTCGGTTACTGGTACCAGGCCGAGCCGCACGAGCCATTTCCCGCGCTGCCCTCGGCCGAAGAACGCCTCCCCGCGTTGCAGCCCACCGGAGGCCCCGGCAATGCAGGCGCGTCTCACTAATCCGATTTCGCAGGTGTCTCCCCCTGGAGCAGTCCCACCCTTCTCGAATGCAAGATGCGAAAAGGGTGGGACCTTTTTTGAGTTCTCAACGAATCGTCATCCCGACCGGAGCGAAGCGAATTGGAGAGATCTGCTGTTCTCTCTGCTTAGGAGGAGAAATGCTGAAGGGAATCTCACCGTATCTAAGTCCAGACCTGCTCAAGACGCTCCACGAGATGGGACACGCCGATGACATCCTCCTCGCCGACGCACACTTTCCCGCGCACAGCCTGGGACACCGCGTCATCCGAGCCGACGGGCTCACCGTGACGCAGCTGCTCGAAGCGATCCTGCCGCTGCTCGAATTGGAGAAGACAGACGACGCGCTCGCCATGATGCAGCCCGACGGCGGCGATAGAACGAACACGGATGTGGAATCGGACTTCATGACTGCAGTGCGGAGATATTCGTCGCGCACCGCCCCGCCCGAGCGCATGGCACGGCAGGATTTCTATGACCGCGCGCGTGCTGCGTATGCGGTTGTGATGACGGGAGAACTCCGTCCCTATGGAAATCTGATCCTGAAGAAGGGTGTGACACCCATTTAGTGGCACTTCCGTTCGAAACAATCGCTGGTTTTCTGGAATTTGATTCGCAGGGAAACGAAAGTCTCAGTCTGAACCGATCCCGGTGCA
>DASVAI010000118.1:0-8462 GCA_036376445.1 Acidobacteriaceae bacterium | reverse complement strand
GTGACGAACAGCGTAAACTGTAGAGTTGACTTGTATGAATCGCGTGTACATGGATGCCAATGCCACCACCCCCCTTGCGCCGGAGGTGTTCGCCGCGATGCGGCCGTGGTTTACCGAGCAGTTTGGGAATGC
Source organism: Acidobacteriaceae bacterium (assembly GCA_036376445.1). GTDB lineage: Bacteria > Acidobacteriota > Terriglobia > Terriglobales > Acidobacteriaceae > KBS-83. The sequence continues at coordinate 8,330 of DASVAI010000118.1, read as the reverse complement.
GTCGTCGATCCACTTCCATGGGCAGAGGGCCCGGGGTGCGGTGGAGCGGGCGCGGGAGCAGGTGGCTGGGCTGCTGGGGTGCCGGGCGGCGGAGGTAGTGTTCACCAGCGGGGGGACGGAGGCCGACAACCTCGCGCTGCTGGGCCTGCTGAAGCCGGGCGACCACCTGATCACCACGCCGATCGAGCACCACGCCGTGTTGCATACGGCGGAGCGGCTGCGCACGCGGGGCGTTGGGGTCACCTATGTGCCGGTGGACAGCCGGGCGGTGGTCGACCCGGCGGAGGTGCGGCGGGCGCTCAGGCCGAACACCCAGGTCATCAGCGTGATGATGGCGAATAACGAGATCGGGACGATACAGCCTCTGGCCGAGATCGGCGCCATTGCACAGGAGGCCGACGTCTACTTCCATACCGACGCCGTGCAGGCTGTGGGCAAGGTGCCGATTGACGTAGCCGCGATCGGGTGTGACCTGCTGTCGATCTCGGGGCACAAGTTCCATGGGCCACAGGGAACGGGCGCGCTGTACGTCCGCAAGGGCACGCATCCCGAGCCGCTGCTCTTCGGCGGTCCGCAGGAGCGGCAGCGGCGCGCGGGCACGGAGAACCTTCCAGGCATCGTCGGGCTGGGACATGCGGCGGAGATGGCGAAGGCCTTCGTGGAGAGCAATGGGCCGGCGCGGCTGGCGGCGTTGCGCGACCGGCTGGAGCAGGGCGTGCTCGCACGCGTGGACGATGCCGGTGTTTACGGCAGTGGCGCGAAGCGGGTGCCGAACACGACCAACATCTGGTTCGATCACCTGGAAGGCGAGGCGCTGGTGATCGCGCTCGACCTGAAGGGGCTTGCGGTGTCAGGAGGATCAGCGTGCACTTCGGGCGCGATGGATCCGTCGCACGTGATGACGGCGATGGGCATTGTTCCGGAGCGTGCGCGGGCAAGCCTGCGCTTTAGTCTCGACACGGGCGCAACGGAGCGCGATGTGGACTTTGCACTGGAGCTGGTTCCGGCGGCGGTGACGCATCTGCGTGAGCTGTCGCCGTTCTATAAGGCGAGCGTCAAGGCTGCGTCCAGTGAGCCTGCGGGAAGCGCGATTTAGCAATACGAGATTTTTGTGACTGAGACAGTAGCCAATTCGGTGCGGGTGATGCCTGCGACAGGGGCGCCCCGGGTGGTTGCGGTCGCAATGTCGGGTGGGGTGGACTCGTCGACGGTTGCGGCGATGCTGCAGGCCCAGGGGCACACCATCGTCGGGCTGACGATGCAGCTCTGGAACCAGCGACGGCTGGCGGGGCGCGAGGGTATGCCCGAGGAGGTGCAGGGACGCTGCTGCTCGGTGGATGACGTGTACGACGCGCGGCGGGTGGCGGAGCGGCTGGGGATTCCCTACTACCTGGTGAACCACCAGGAGCGCTTCGAGCGAGACGTGGTGAAGCCGTTTGTGCGCGAGTACCTGGCGGGACGCACACCGATTCCCTGCAGCCTGTGCAACAACTACCTGAAGTTCGACCAGTTGCTGCTGACCGCGCGGCAGATCGGCGCGGAACTGATTGCGACCGGCCACTATGCGCGCAACGAGTACGACGAGCGGAGCGGACGCTGGCTGCTGAAGCGGCCGGCGGACGCGAGCAAGGACCAGACATACTTCCTGTTCGGACTGACGCAGGAGCAGCTTGCGCACACGCTGTTTCCGCTGGGCGGCTACACCAAGCCGGAGGTGCGGGAGCAGGCCCGCGGCTATGACCTGGGCATTGCGACCAAGCCGGATTCGCAGGAGATCTGCTTTATCCCGGGCGGCGACTATAAGCAATTCATCGACGCGTATCTCGATGAGCAGGGCACGGCGATGCCGGATTCGAGCGGCGAAATTGTCACTTCAGAGGGCACGATTGCTGGGCGCCATGGCGGCATCCACCAGTTCACGGTGGGCCAGCGCAAGGGGCTGGGCGTTGCGTCGCCGTTTCCGCTGTATGTGCTCTCGATCGATCCGGAGAGCCATCGGGTGACGGTGGGCGGCGAGAGCAAGCTGCTTAGCCGGACGCTGGTAGCCCGTGACCTCAACTGGATCTCGGTTGCCGATCTGACCTCGCCGATGCGGGTCGAGGTCAAGATTCGTCACCGGCATGAGCCTGCGCCGGCGACCATCGAGAAGACGGGTGCGGACGAGGTGACGGCCACCTTCGAGGAGCCGGCGCGCGCCGTGACACCGGGGCAGTCCGCGGTCTTCTACCAGGGTGACGTAGTGGTGGGCGGCGGCTGGATCGCGGGACGGTAGCGGCAGGTCACGTTACCTACCTACCCCCTCCCCCTGCGGTGCGGCAGGGCGGAGCAAAAGCTCTCTCGAGTCAAAAAGATACGCGGCGTGCCGAGGGGTAAGTGCGGTGCCTAAAGGACTTAGCACCTAAAGATGTCCAAATAAAGGACTTAGCAACGGTCAAAGATCGATCGGCGCAAGATAGCTAAAGAGCGGTTGGCTAAAAGCCGGTCAGCGAAAGGGATCAGTAGAAATGCAAAAGCCGCGGAGGGTATCCGCGGCTCTTCTTTTAGTTTCTATTCTCAGTGTAGCAATTTGTGCCTAATTCAGTGGCACATTTCCTGCGGATTTTCTATCGAAGGTAACTCGGGGACGGATGCGTTCCGCCTTGTTTCGGAACTTCCGGGCTTCCTGCATATCTGGCATATATACTTTGGCGCATGTGGCCCGCCAGACGACACTCGCCGATGCAGTTAGCCGTTTCAGCGATCTGGGGTGTGGTGATTTGCACGCTGGCGCTCTTGCTTACGGTGATGCTACGCCGGGCTCTGGATCTCGGTCCGGCACCAGTTGGATACGCCTGTGTGCTGCTTCTGCACCGGTCCTTGCGGTGTTCGTTACTGCAGCCGGTGTCGAATTGCGTGCCCTTTCCCTGTTGCGCGAAGGCATTCGTCTTCATCGATGGCAGGAGGGTGAGATTGACGCTCTTCGACGGCATGTGGAACGTCCTGTCTGGAGCGTAATACGCCTTCTGCTTTTCCTTCTGATTGTCGCGTCCCTGGTGTCGGGGCTGCTGTTCTGGCCGCGGTATTCGATTTTCTTTGGGAGCTGGGTATTGTTTTGGATGCCGGTGAATCTGATCGTTCGGCTACGGCGGGCGCTACGCAAGAGCGCCCCGTTGACGATACTCGACGGGACGACGAGGCCCTTCCTCTCGTAGTCGAACGACTTCTGATAAGCAAAGAAGAAGTAGATGACGACCATCGATGCGCGGCTTGGGTAAGAAAGACGGGACACTCACACCGTTTCCAGCGCGGCGGTGGACTCCTTTGCGGGCACGACGGGTGCAGAGGGGGGCGATGAGAAGAGCGGGTGCAGCCCTTCGGCCATAGTCGGATGGGCGAAGACGGCATCGCGCAGCGCCGTCCAAGGCAGCCCGGCGATCATGGCCACCTGCACGGTTGCCAGGGTCTCCCCGGCGCTGACGCCGAAAGCGGTGAAACCCAGGATGCGGTCGTGGTCTGCGCCGACAAGCGCTTTCAGGAAGCCGCGGGTTTCCATGAGTGCACTGGCGCGCTGCACCGCGGCCATGGGAGCTTTGAAGAGGCGATAGGCGATGCCCTGCGCTTTCGCTTCTTTCTCGCTCAGGCCGATGTGAGCCAATTCCGGGTCGGTAAAAAGGCAGAACGGAACCTGGCGGCCTGTGGTGACGTGGGGACGGCCGCTGATGTTGTCGTACACGACGCGAAAATCATCTTCGCTGATATGGGTAAACTGCGGGCTGCCTGCTACTTCGCCGACCGCCCAAACGCCGGGCGCGGTTGTCTCCAGCCGCTCATTGACTTTGATGTATCCGCGAGGCGTGAGCTCCACGCCGGCCAGTTCCACCTGAAGATCTTTGGTATTGGGCACGCGGCCCGTGGCGACCATCAGATGCGAGCCTTGGAGCACATGCTCTGCTCCGTCCTGCTCGATCGCCACCTTCACGGACTGGCCTGATGTGCCGGATACCCTGGTGATCTGCGCATTGAAGGCCATGGCAATGCCGTCGTCCTCGAAGAGGTCGCTCAACGCGGCGCTTACGTCCTCATCTTCGCGATGCAGCAGGCGAGGGTTGCGGTCGATGACGGTAACACGGCTGCCGAAACGACGCATGGCCTGCGCGAACTCCAGTCCCACGTAACCGCCGCCGATCACAATGACGTGCTCGGGAACCTTGTCCAATTCAAGAGCCTCGATGTGAGTGAGGGGCTGCGCTTCGACAAGACCGGGAATGGGCTCGACGGCGGCGTGCGTGCCGGTGCCGATGATGACGTGGGTGCCGCGAAGAAGGCGGCGGCCGCCTTCGCGGAGTGTGACTTCTACCATCCTGGGGCCGGCGAAGCGCGCCGAGCCCAAGATGAGCTCCGTCCCGCTCTTACGGAACTCTGCGAGATGCACATCGAGCATTCCGGAGACCATCCGGCGTTTGCGGTCGCGGACCACGGACATATCGACACGGAAGTCCTGGCGGGCAATGCCGAACTCATCACTGCGCTGCATGTAGGAGGCGACCTGCGCGGTGTGAATGACATTCTTGCTGGGCAGACAGGCTACGTTGGGACAGGCGCCGCCAATGTATCTGCGCTCGATGGCGGCGACGCGCTTTCCTTCCGCAGCAAAGGTCCAGGCGGCGAGCTTTGCTCCGGCGCCGGTGCCGATGATGACGAAGTCATACTCCTCGGGGGCGAGGCCGGAGGAGTTTGCGTCCTGATTCATGGATTCTCCTTTTGCGAAACGTGAGTAGATGTAGGACCGTCTGAAGCAGTCGTGGTTACATGCGGGTGCCGCGGGCAGCATTCGTTTGGAAAGGGGCTCGCGGTGCAAAGGGCGGCGTGGGACGTATCGATTTTAGAAAAAGAAAAAGGCGGCGCGCAATTCTGCGGACCGCCCGGTGCTGCGAGGGTTTTTCTTGTGGGTTATTCCAATTCCGTTATGGACGGCAATGGGAGCATCCTCAAAGGATCTAACTGGTGAAGCCAACGACGTCTGCCTGCCCGGCTGCGCGGTCATAGAGCAGAAGCTGCTGTCGCCCGTTGCCGATGAAAGCTCCGGTCAGAATCGCGACCCAGCTACTCCGCCAGCCGCTATTCGTCATATCCAGATTAGTGTTTCCATGCGAGTCGAAGCCGACCAGGTCTGCTTGCCCGACTGCGCGGTCGTAGAGCAGGATCTGCTGCTTGTTGCCGGCCAGGAGCGTCCCGGCAACGATCGGGTCCCAGCTGGTTCGCCAGCCGCTGTTGGTGGTGTCGAGATTGGCGTTCCCGTTCGCGTCGAAGCCGACAACATCTGCCTGCCCGGCTGCGCGGTCGTACAGCACAATCTGCTCTTTGCCGTTGCCCAGCAGCGCGCCCGCAACAATGAGGTTCCAACTGGATCGCCAACCACTGTTGGTGGTGTCCAGATTGGCCCTGCCGTTGGAATCGAAGCCGACTACGTCTGCCTGCCCGGCGCCGCGGTCGTAAAGCAGAACCTGCTGACGCCCGTTGCCGATGAAATCGCCCACAACGATCAGGTCCCAACTGCTTCGCCAACCGCTGTTGGTGGTGTCGAGGTTGGTCTTGCCGTTTGCGTCGAAGCCAACGATGTCCGCCTGCCCTGCGGCGCGGTCGTAAAGCAAGATCTGCTGGCGCCCATTGCCAATGAAATTGCCTGCGACGATGACATTCCAACTGTTTCGCCAGCCGCTGTTCGTCGTGTCGAGATTGGTCCTTCCGTTCGAGTCGAAGCCAACAACATCCGCCTGTCCGGCTGCGCGGTCGTAGAGGAGAATCTGCTGCTTGTTGTTGCCGATGAAATTGCCGGGGACGATCATTTCCCAACTGGTTCGCCAGCCACTGTTGGTGGTGTCGAGGTTGGACCTCCCGTTGGAGTCGAAGCCGACGACATCTGCCTGCCCGGCTGCGCGATCGTAAAGCAGAATCTGCTGCTTGTTGTTGCCGATGAAATCACCGGCAACGATCACGTCCCAACTGGTTCGCCAGCCACTGTTCGTGGTGTCGAGATTCTCGCGGACCGGGCTGACGGTTACCGAAACCGGATCGGAAGCGATGCCGTTCGCGATGACAACAACGCTGCCCCTGCCCGCGGGTATGTTGCCTGGGACGTAGACGCTGGTGCTCACGATCGCCGCGCCGGTGGCAATGGCCATCGTGGAGTGATTGAAGGTGCGGAGGTAAAAGCTCTTGCCGCCGATTTGCAACCGCACAATGGGATAATTCGTCGCCGCCTGCGCATCGTCGCCATAGCTGCACGCCTGCGACACACCATTGAACTGCGTGCCGGAGATGCGATAGGTCTCCCCCAGGTAAAGGGTGCCCGGGAAGTCCGTAATGGTGGGCTTCCAACTGGCCTGCCCGCCGGAGTCCGGCGTGTACACTTCAATGTCTTTTCGGCTGGCCGAGTACATCACTTGTCCGTTGGGAAGCAGCAGCAGCCGCGCTCCGAATGGCGATCCGTCTGCATTGGAGGGTCCGGTAATCACGGACGCAGTGTTGTTGCCGGGGTCGTAGAGAAACACCGTTGTGGGCGAAGGATAGTTGCAGGGCGGACCGGGCGCGCCGAGGACCATGACCTTCCCATTGGGGAGCAGAACGCCGGGCACATCCATCGGGAAGCTGGTGTTGCCTTGAGCATCCGTCAGCGTGGGACCGTTCGTCCACGTTCCTGCCTTGGCCGGATCAGGGTCGGGAGTGTAGAGCGCCGTAGCGCCGGTTGCGCCGACAGCGAAGGCTCTGCCATCCGGCAATGTCAACGCTGGACCGATTTCCGCGACAAAACCAGGACAGGCCTGCGGAAGTGTTTCGCCCGTGCTGCCTGCGCTGACCCACGTATCGCTGCCGGGGATGTATTGCTCTGCTTTCGGCGTGTTGCTGCACTCTACTGTCAGCACGTTTCCGTTCGGCAGCAAGTTGAAGGTTTCTTCGCTGCAGCTATCAGCCTTCGTGTTGCCTGTGGTGCCGTTTTTGGTCCCGGCGGCTTTCCAGGTTAGCGTTGCGGGATCGAGGATCGCGGTCGCGCTCGAATTGAAGTTGCCAAGCAGCAACCGTCCGTCCGCCAGCACGCACGACGGAGCGTCGCCGATGCCCGTCCATCCAGCGGGAGTCGCGATAGCGGTCCATGTATCCGAGAGAGGATCATAAATCTGCGCCGTGAGGATGTCGGCGTCCGCTTTGCCGGTGTTGTATTCGCCGCCTGCCACGAAGACTCTTCCGTCGGCCAGCACCGCGGAAGCGAAATACAGGGGCGCATTGGTGGGACCGCCCTTCGTGGTTGGAATTCCGCTGTTGTCGGGCAACGACGCGAGCGATGACCATGAGCCGTTAATGTAACCACCCGAGGAATCGGGAGTAAGCCGGTGCCAGTGCGCTGTATTCAGCTCGTGCACCATCACGGTTCCGTCGGTAAGCAGCAGCATTGTGTCCGCGGCAAAAGATGGCTGGTTATGGAGAGATTGCCAAGACGCCATAGAAGTAACTCCTCTCTATCGACCCTCAAGTTTGTTAGTGATGGGAATCGTAAGAGCGTTTCAGGGAATTGGGTATGGAGGCCAGGGGGGTGAAAAGCCAAGGGCAGCCTGCAATGCTGCGGGCCGCCCTTGGGTGTTGGTGGTGAAGTTAGAAAGACAGACGCAATGCGAACTGCATCACGCGGGGATCGCCGGAGAGCGAGGTGATGGTGCCGGCGCTGCTGCTGGAGAAGTTGTTGCTGGGCTGGCCGAACTCCGGCGTGTTGGTGACGTTAAAGACCTCCCAGCGGAACTCGAGATTGACGCGCTCGATGGGAAACTCGCGCAGCACCGCGGCATCGAAGACGTTGGTGCGCGGGCCGGTGAGCGTGTTGCGTCCGCTATTGCCGAAGGTGCCAGAGTCGGGCAGAGCGTAGGCGTCAGTGAGACTGGGTGCGAGCTCGGTGCATGACTTGTTCTTCGAGACGTAGTACCAGCAGGCCGGCTTGCCGACGATGTGCGGTTTGCCGATGACCTGCGGTGGAGCGGTGGCGGTGAAGGGATCGAGCGCATTGGCCAGCGCACCGCCAGAGTTCACGGTGAACGGGTGGCCTGAGTAGAAGGTGTAGACGCCCGAGGTCCGCCAGTCGCCGAGGACCCACGCGAGCGCGCCCTGGTTCAGCATGCTCTTGCCGTGACCAAAGGGGAGCTCATAAACATAGCTGACGGAGACGCGGTGGCGGATATCGAAGTCGCTGTTGCCATACCACTGTGAAAGATTGCGTCCGTTGGGCGCCGCGCCGGAGTTGGTTTCCAGCTCTTCGATCGCGTCGTCGAGCGAGTGAGCGAAGGTGTATGCCGTGCGGACACTGA
>DASVAI010000113.1:0-2870 GCA_036376445.1 Acidobacteriaceae bacterium | reverse complement strand
CCGTGGCGCTAGTGGAGACGATGCCGGCGTTTACCGGCAGCGTCAGCTCGTTTTGCTGCTGCGCGTGAACCGCCGACAATGGTGACAGGACGAGTGACGAAAGCAGGGCTAGCGCGGCAACGCAGGTGCGGTTCATGCTTGGCACTTTAAAGCATTTTCGGCATAGGTGTGGACGTTCAGCGCTTTTCTTGGGGCTTTTCTCAACGAAAAGCCACGCCGGCTGCAATTTGGAAAGATTAGTATTGCCGAAATGCTTATCGCATCGTTGCGATTTCTGATGCCTCTGGATTTCCAATCTGCATCGGCGCCGGGGCGGCCATGCGGTAGACCGACTCCGGGATGGTGGCAAGCGTGGAGGGCCGCAGCCGCGGCGTGAGACCGTAGAAGTGCTGAAAGCTCATGATGAGCGGCCGCCACTTGTCCGGATCGATGCGGTCGCGCTCGCCCGGCACCAGTATGGAGCTGTCCGCGTGTACGCGCACGATTTCGACCTCCAGCGCAATCAACCGGTTGCGCAGCGTTTCATTCTCCTGCGCGATGCGGTGCGAACCGGCGAGGCGCGCCTCCAGTTGGAGGGGGCATTCGAGCGCGCGTGGCACAGCAACGGATTCAGAGGGGACAGGGGTCAATCCGGCGCGCTCAAACTTCTGCGCTTCGTGGCGGTAGCCACGCTTCTGCTTGGTTTCGGACACAGGGTTGCTCGCCGTGGTCAGGGCCAGCCTGTCGACCACATCGGCCATCGCGGCGGACGGCAAATTCAGCACGCATTCACCGGTGCGCAGGATGTTTTGCGGCGTGGCGGAGTGCGCGCCGAAGCCGAGCATGCAGCGCCAGCCCAGCCACCATGCGGAGGACATCGGAGCAAGGTTTGCGCTGCCGTCCTGGTTGAGCGAACTGACGAGCACCACGGGCGTGCCGAAGTAAAGGATAGCGGGATTGGCTGTGGTCAACATGCTGCCAGGGTAGAGAACGCGGGGACCTGCGGCACTCCGGAGCTTGCGTGAGAACTTTGCGGCGCGCCGTTACGCTTTCGCGTCAGGATCGGCGCGGATGGATGGCATGGAGCCGTGATCACAGAAATTGCGGGACGAATCGATAATTGCCCACTTTGATTATCATCTGCGCGGGGCCTCGGCAGGTCGACGGCCGCGACGTAAAGAGCGGTTCGCTGCATCCAACGCTATGGGGTAGGATGAGCGGCATGGCTCGCATCTCTCGTCGTGTGCTTCTTGCCGCAGCTCCACTGCTTCCATTGGCTCCTTACATGGTTCGTTCCATCTTCGGCCAGCGCCGCCACGGCAAATCGCAACTTTATGTTGGCACCTACACCCACGAAATGGGGCCCGGTAACAAGGGCGAGGGGATCTATTTGGCGGAGTGGGATGCCGCGGCAGGCGCGCTGACGCCGCTCACGCTCGCGATGAAGACCGCGGACCCGTCGTTCGTGGCGGCGCCCCCGGCGGGTGAAGTGCTGTACGCGGTGAATGAGGGCGAGAACGATCCGCAGCCGGATGGCAGCAAGGGCGGCAGCGTCACTGCATTTCGGCGCGAGCGCACGAGCGGCAGCCTTACCCAGCGCAATGTCGTGCCTTCCGGCGGCAGCGATCCGTGCCACATTACGGTGGACCACGCAAACCGCGCAGTCTTTGTCGCGAATTATGGAAACGGCTCACTGACCTCGTATCGCGTGGCGAACGGATTAGAAGGACCAGTCTCGCGCTTCGCTGACGAATTCAAGAAACTTGGCATGGGTCCAAATCAGGAGCGGCAGAAGAGTCCGCACATCCATTGCGTGACACTCACCCCCGATGAGCGCTATCTGCTGGTAAGCGACCTGGGAACGGATCACATCTGGATCTTCCATGTCGATCTGAAGACCGCCACGCTGACCGAAACAAAGAATTTTTTCCACGCGAAGCCGGGCTCCGGGCCGAGGCATACGCATTTCCATCCGAACCGGAAATGGGTGTACTCGATCAACGAGATGGCCGCGACTGTGGATGTGCTTGATTGGAACGCAAAGGCAGGCACGCTAACGGGGCTCTCCGAGGTGCCGCTGCGCGACGCTTCTTCGCCTGCAGACAGCACAGGCGCCGAACTGGCCATCGACCGCGCGGGACGATTTTTGTACGCATCGCATCGCACAGAAAACACGCTGCTGGTCTTTTCGATCGATGCGAAGAGCGGCGCGCTCAGCCTGGTACAGCGGATCGGCTGCGGCGGCAAGAATCCGCGCGACTTCACCCTCGATCCTTCCGAGAAGTGGGTCGTCGCGGCGAATCAGGACTCGCAGAACATCGTGCTCTTTGCGCGCGATCCACAGACGGGAAAGCTGACGGAGACAGGCAAAACCCAGCACGTCGGCGCGCCTGTGTGCGTGCAGTTCGTTTAGGACAGATATTCCTTCAGGAATGGATCGTTCGAGCGCACGAGATCGTGGGTTGAGCCGTCAAAAACAAGCCGGCCCTCGTGCAGAACCATGAAGCTCGTATCGGGATCGGCCTGGCCCGTGGGGAACGGGATCATTGTGTTCTTGTCGCGTTCGAAGTAGTGAGTCGCCAGCATGAAGGCATCCTGCAGCCGATGCGTGATCAGGATGGAGCTGGTGTGGTAGACATCGCGCTGCTTCATGATCAGCGCGATGATGTTGGTGGACGTGATGGGATCGAGGCCGCCGGTAGGCGAGTCATAAAGCAGCAGGCTGGGCTTGGCGATGATCGCGCGGGCGATGGCCACGCGACGCCGCATGCCGCCGGAGAGCTGCGAGGGAAACTTCTCCATCGTCTTGTCCAGCTCGACGAACCTGAGGGCCTCTTCGACGCGGCTGTCGATCTCATCGTCTGCCACGTGGCGCTCCATTAACTGGAAAC
>DASVAI010000360.1:0-3332 GCA_036376445.1 Acidobacteriaceae bacterium | reverse complement strand
GGAGTGCCGGTTGATCTGTCCGTTATGCGCGAAGTGCTTGCGCGCGACCGAGAGGATGAGTACGGGCACATTCTTCGCCCATGCCTGGTTCCCGGGCACCAGTGCATCGAGAATCTTCTGGAATGTCGCATCACCGCGGCGGCCCACGATGAAACGCCAGGGCTGCTCATTGAAGCAGGAGGCCGCCCAGCGCGCCGCCTCGAAGCCCCGCTTCAGGTCCTCGGCAGGGACGGGCTTGTCGGCGTAAGCGCGCGGGCTCCAGCGATGAAGGATCGGTTCCAGCATCCCGGCCACCCCGGGTGCATGCTTCAGGCTCTCGACGGATTCCCGTGTCGGCATCTGTTTTGCTTCTCCTTGGTTTTCAACTCGACCTTCCATCATTGTGGATGCAGGCCGAGAGCTTCGGCAATCGCGGGAATCGGCGTTGCCTTTCCATTCTGCTTCGTGACCACGGCAAAGCTGCCCTGATAGTCCCACACCGCCCAGCCGATGCCTTGCTCCTCAAGTGCAGTGCGCGTGTCGCGCAGCCATGCAGCGCGCATAGCAGGATCGACGTAAGGCTGATAGACGCCAAACTCGCCGCAGTAGACCGGGACGTGGTGCAGCGTTGCCCATTTGCCCGCGAAGCTCAGCTCCGAACGGATGCGCGCGGCATCCCAGCGGTCCAGGCCGTAGGTGTTGATCCAATGCTGAGCGATGAGACTCTGCTCCTGGGTGAGGTTCGACGCGATCGCATCCGGCGATGAAGGATAGGGCACGCGGCGCAGCGGCCGGACCTGCGCCATCGTCCAGGTCGCGCCCTGGTGAGTGAATGGGAAGGGCTCGTAGTCGTGGAAGGTATAGATCAGATTGGGATCGGACAGAGGCTCGAGCGTGAGCAGGTCCGGAAGCCCGGACCATTGCAGGGCAGTGGCGATGATGGTGTGGTTCGGCGCGGATTGTCGGATCGCGGCGATGAGCCGTGTCTGCACCGAGCTCCACTGCGGGGTGTCATCGAACTCCGGCTCGTTCAGCACCTCGAAGAAGACCCGCTCCGGATCGGTGTTTGCATAATGAGCGGCGAGAGCCTTCCATAACTCGCAGAAGCGAGTTACGGCTGCATCGTCCGTGCGGAGCTGTCGCTTGAACTCATCCGAGGGGTGGACATCGACGATGACGCGCAAACCATCCTGGAGCATGGTGTGGATCGCGCGGTCGAGCTCTGCGACAAAGACGGTGTTCAGTTCTTCGGGCGAGGCGCCGCGCACGAGCTCGTCGCCATCCACGCTGAGCCGCACGTGATCGAAGCCCATGGAGTGCATGAGCGCGATGTCATCCGCAGTGGTGTAGCTGCGGAGGCGTGCGGGCGAGTAGTCCTCAGCCTGGGCAAACCACATGCTGGCGTTGACGCCGCGATGCAGCAATCGAGCGCGATGTGCAGCTACGCTTTCCGGCTGAGCGCGCAGAGGAGAGAAGGTTGAAACAAGAAGCAGAATGGAGAGCGCGACCGGGAGAATTCGCATGGCGCATCCTTTGTACATCAGCACTGGAGATGCAACTGACAGATCGCTATCATTAGAGGGTATGCCACACCCAATCCGGCGCAACACACGCCAGAAGCAAGCTATTCGCGATGCCTTCATCGAGGCGGACCGCCCGCTTTCGCCCGAAGAGGCATTGAGCGCCGCGCAGCGCCACTATGAAACGCTGGGTATTGCCACCGTGTATCGCAATATCAAATCGCTGCTGGCCGAGGGATGGCTCGATCCGGTGTCTCTGCCCGGCCAGTCGACACGTTATGAGGTCGCGGGCAAGGCGCACCACCATCACTTCCACTGTCGCAAGTGCGGCCGGATGTTCGAGCTGGGCGGCTGCGCGAGCACGGTTCTGCCGAAGCCGCCGCGTGGATTTCAGGTAGCCGGCCACGAGCTGATGCTCTATGGCAATTGCGCGCGCTGTGCCGGGTCCTCTTCCGGAGTCCGACGGCGGGCGAGCAGATAACGATTCTTTGTTATCATTAAGGGCATCATCCTTCCTGAAAGCCGGTTCGCTCATGCATCTCCAGATCGTGATCCACGCGTTGCTGGCGGTCTTTGCCCTTGAGGCCATCGCGATGCTGGCTGCGTGGCTGCTGCGACGGAGAGAGTATGCGCTCACGGCGTTTCTGCCGTATCTGGTCAGCGTTGCCACGGGACTGCTGCTGGCGACTGCGCTTCTTCATCTGCTGCCGGAAGCGATTGCCAGTCTCGGCAACTCACCTCGCGTCTGGTATCTGCTGACCGGCGGAATCTTGGGACTCTTCTTCGTGGAGCAGGTGGTCGCGGCAATCGTGCACGCCGGAGACGCCGAGGCCGCCGTGGTCCATGTGCACAGCCATGGGCATGCGCATCATTCATTACGGCCGGCGAATCTGATTGTCGCCAGTAGCCTGCATAGTTTTCTGGACGGCGTTTCCGTGGCTGCAGCCTTCGCTGCCGGCCCGCGCGTCGGCTGGATCACGGCGCTCGCCATCAGCCTTCATGAAGTTCCGCACCGCGTCGGAGATTTTGCCGTGCTGCTGCATGCCGGCTACTCCGCCGCCAGCGCATTTCGCATGGCGGTGCTGCCGTCGTTGGGCGCTTTGCTTGGTGTAGCGCTGGTGGCCGGCTTTGGAGCGAGCGGCGGCACGGCGGTCTACTGGCTGCTGCCGATCAGCGCCGCCAGTTTCCTCTATATCGCGTGCGTGAATCTGCTGCCGGAACTTCGACACCAGCACAGCCGCCTGGGCGTCGCCCTGCAGATGGTCTGCCTGCTGGGCGGAGCTGTGCTGGTCGCGCTGGTCGCCGGGCTGCCCGGCGCCTAGGTCGTCAGTGTTTTACGGAACGTCAAATGTCGTTGTTCCGGCGCCAAGGGGACGGGATTTTCCGCGCCACTCAAACGTGCCGCTTAGACCTGCCGGCAGTGTGATTTGCACGTGAAGGCCAACTCCGGTGACCTCATAGTGAGCGTCGATCTCTCCGAGTGGATGAGGATACCGAATAGCAAGCTTCTTGAGACCGCCGAGTTTCGGCGCAATTCGCACCGTGCGGAACCCGGGGCTTCCGGGATGAATCCCGCCGACGATGGTGAGCAGATCGTAGGTTGGATGGGCGCTCCATGCGTGCGAATCGGAACGTGAGTCGCCGGGCATCTCGGGCCAGGTGCTAAATCCCATGGGCAGCAGCTCGCGCCACGGACCGAGTGAAGACAAGTAGAGATCTCCGAGGCCGGCGTGTTCGAGGGCGCGCGCCAGGTAGAAGCGGAAATAATAACTGGCCGGAATCAGATGCTCCCGGCCGTTCACAATGCGCCGCAGGATCTCCTGTTGCTCGGGT
>DASVAI010000354.1:0-6627 GCA_036376445.1 Acidobacteriaceae bacterium | reverse complement strand
GAGCCGAAGAACTCGCGGATCGCGGCCATGACGGGCTTGGCGTTGATCAGGTCGTGCGGCATGGCCGTCGACATCTCCTGATAGACGCTCATCTTTTCCTTGATGGCGCGCTCCATGCGGACCAGGCCGATGCGGAACTGGTTCTCCATCAGCTCGCCGACCGCGCGGACACGGCGGTTGCCGAGGTGATCGATGTCATCTACGAGGCCGATGTTCTTGCGCAGCTTCAGCAGGTAGCTGATGGTGGCATAGAAGTCCTCCGGCGTCAGGGTACGGCGGTCGAGCGGGGTCGCATCCTGATTGTCGTAGAGCTTGATGTTGAACTTCAGCCGGCCGACGCGCGAGAAGTCGTACTTGCGCGGATCGAAGAACATGCCTTCGAACAGCGCCGTGGCGGTGTCGAGCGTAGGCGGATCGCCCGGACGCAGCTTGCGGTAGATCTCGATGAGAGCTTCCTCAGGCTTGCGCACGGAGTCGCGGCGCAGCGTGTTGGTGATGATGTTGCCGACATCGTCGCGCTCGGGGAAGAAGACTTCCACCTGCGCGATGCCCGCTTCCATGATCTTGTGCAGCTTGTCGG
Organism: Acidobacteriaceae bacterium; assembly: GCA_036376445.1. GTDB lineage: Bacteria > Acidobacteriota > Terriglobia > Terriglobales > Acidobacteriaceae > KBS-83. The sequence continues at coordinate 6,047 of DASVAI010000354.1, read as the reverse complement.
CGGTGAGCTCGTGATTGGCTTCGAGCAGAACCTCGCCGGTATTGGTGTCGATGACGTCAGCCGCCGTCATCGCGCCGTCAAGCTCTGCAGTTTCCACTTCAACGCGCTTGGTCTTTGCATTGCGCAGCGCCTTGAGGATCGAAGACGTGATCTTGCGCCCGGAGTGCGCGATCTCGTCCGAGCCGTGATGCACGGCGTGCGCCGGCTTCGCTCCGAGCAGGTGCGTGGGCTTGGTGGCATCTTCCTTCAGCGTCCAGTAGAGCTTGCCGCCTTCGAGCTGGATGGTATCGACGGTGTAGAAGGTCTTGAGGATCTCTTCATCCGAGCGCAGGCCGAGCGCGCGCAGGAAGATGGTGCCGAGGAACTTGCGCTTGCGGTCGATGCGGACGTAGAGCGTGTTCTTCTGGTCGTACTCGAACTCCACCCACGAGCCGCGATAAGGAATGATCTTGCCGAGGAAATAGGTGCGCGCGTTCGCCGTCTCGAAGAAGACGCCGGGCGAGCGGTGGAGCTGCGATACGATGACGCGCTCGGTGCCGTTGACGATGAACGTGCCGTTCTCGCTCATCAGCGGGATATCACCGAAGAAGACTTCCTGCTCCTTGATGTCGCGCACGGTCTTGGCGCCGGTCTCGGCATCCTTGTCGTAGATGGTGAGGCGCACGGTGACCTTAAGCGGGGCCGAGTAGGTCATGCCGCGCTCTTCGCACTCCGCCTGGTCATACTTGAGCTGCAGGCCGACCGGGTCGCCGCACTTGTTGCAGAAATCCGGCGTGTTCTTGTTATAGGTGCCGCAGTGATGGCAGAGCACATCGCCGGGGTGGAAGGGATCGGTGATCACCATGGAGCCGCAGTTGACGCAGGCGGTGCGCAGGTGATGCAGTCCCTTGAGGTGGCCGCACTTGCACTCCCAGTTGCCGATCGAGAAATCCACAAAGTCTAGTTGTGAAATATTGCGGAAGTCGGTGATAGGGAAGACCGAGGTAAATACCGATTGCAGGCCGTTGTCCTCACGCTCGGAGGGCAGCTTGTCCATCTGCAGGAACCGCTCATAGCTGCGGCGCTGCACTTCAATCAGATTCGGAATCTGGATGGATGTTGGAATTTTGGAAAAGTCGAGCCGGCTGCGAAGGGCGCGGGTTTCACTGGACATGCTTCACTCCTCATGGGCTCGGTTTCAGAGAGGCACAGCGATCTGTTGCCCGAGCCTGGCAGCAGATCGCTCGATTTAGGCGGCGTGCGCGCTCGATGGGGCTGCCGGTTGCCTCTTGTGCCGGCGGCCTGATGACGCACGTTTGTGGATACTGCGTGGGCAACGCTCCCGGACGCGTGAACGTCAGATGGAGCATGCCGGTTTCCCTGAAGCAGGCGGGGAGCCGTCAGGGATTGGAACGATCAGGCGGGATCTCCCTGGCCGAGAACACGCGAAAGAATGGGCCGCACATCTGCTGAGAACGCCAAAAGCTCGTGAAGACAGGATGTCTCACGAGCGCCACAACCTATTTTGTGCACTTGGCAGAAGCAGAATGTCCTTTATGTTGCGCCGACCCAACGACCTCGCGTGTAAGCAGCCCTGCTGAAACAGCCATATCGCTCCTGCACTCCCGCCGCCAGGATGCAGTTGCGCCGACCCCGAGGGCCGGAAAAGCCTTTAGCCTAACTCCAGCCCGAACAGGAGAACCGAGCGAAAGCAAAGCGGAACGCACAATCCAGATTGTAGCGCGTTCCGCTATGGCACGCAAGTTGCAACGGTGCTGTAGCCGAAATTATTTGATCTCGATCCCGGCGACGCCATCGAACTTCTTCTTGATGGTCTCCGCCTCTTCCTTCGAGATGTTCTCCTTCAACGGCTTGGGAGCGCCTTCGACCAGGTCCTTGGCTTCCTTCAGGCCGAGCGAGGTGACCTCGCGTACTGCCTTGATGGTGTTGATCTTATTGGCACCGGCATCCTTAAGGACGACGGTGAACTCGGTCTTTTCCTCAACCGGTGCCGCCGCTGCCGCGCCGGCGCCGCCAGCAACAACCACGGGGGCTGCGGCGGCGGCGGAGACGCCAAGGCGCTCCTCAAGCTTCTTGACCAAGGCCGCTGCGTCCAGCAGGCTCAGGCCGACGATCTGATCTTCCAACTGCTGCAGGTCTGCCATTTCTCTCTCCAACTCCTGAAATATGTTGCTCACGTGCCGCCCTCATCCGAGAGCGACCTGCCGTCCCTGCTGTCCGCGGTTTCCGATGTGCCCAGACGTAGCACCCCGCGACCTGCTGGTTCGAAACCCTTTGCCCGCCACTGGCCGGCGAAACCTATTACGACCCGGGCCAAACGCGCCCGGGGTAAACCCTATCCTTCGACCGGCGCCTCAGTGGAGGCGGACTGGGCCTGCGAGGCCTCGCCCGTCTCCGGCTGTGCCGGATCGGCCTGGGGCGCACCCGTCACATCGGGAGCTGCTCCTTCTGCGATGGCTGAAGAATCCGCCATGGCCGAAGCTTCTGCGGCGACTGCGGAAGGCTCGGCAGCAGCACTGGCCCCGGGAACCGCTCCGCTGAACTTGTTCTGCTCGACTGCCTGGTTGACCACCACGGCCAGATCGCGCCCGGTGGCGGCGATGACAGTCGCCAGCCGCTGCGCGGGGGCGTTAATGAGATAGAGCAGCTTCGAGAAGAGCTCTTCCCTGCCCGGCATGGTGGCGAGCTGCTTGATCTCCTCGATCGAGATGACCTTGCCGTCGACGATGCCCAGCTTGAAGGTGAACTCCGCGTTCTCGTTCACCCAGGTCGAGATCGCCTTGGTGAGCGCGACCGGGTCGCCCGAGGTGTAGGCGACCGAAGAAACGCCCTTCAGGCCCTGAAGCGCCGCTTCTACCTGGGTGCCTTTTGATGCCCGGGCTGCGAGCTTGTTCTTCAGAACGCGATACTTGCCGCCCGCCTCGCGGATGGTCTTGCGCAGCGCGTAATCCTGCGCCACGGTAAGCTTGGCGAAGGTGCCGACGATGGCGCTGGTAGAGCTCTCCAGCTCCTGCGCCAGCTCCGTCACCTTCTCTGCCTTCTTTGCTCTCGTCAATGCCATAAAACGCCTCTAGCTTCTTGCTGCCCGGCTTTCAGCCTTACGGAGTGAACACGCTCAACGCATCAGGCCGGAAACCAATAGCTGCTGTTCTACTTCGCTGCCGCTTCCGCGACGGAGTGATCGAGCGATATCCCTGGGCCCATGGTGGAGCTCAGGGTCATGCCCTTGACATACTTGCCCTTGGCCGCGGACGGCTTGGCGCGCATCACGCTGTGGATCACGGTCGTGGCGTTCTCGACCAGCTTCTGCGGCGGGAACGAGAGCTTGCCGACCGGGACGTGCACGAGCGCGGTCTTGTCGGTGCGGAACTCGATCTTGCCGGCCTTGATCTCGCGGACCGCAGCAGCAACATCCGCCGTCACGGTGCCGGTTTTCGGGTTCGGCATCAGGCCGCGGGGTCCGAGCACTTTTCCGAGACGGCCAACCGAGCGCATCATGTCCGGCGTGGCGATCAGGGCGTCGAAGTCGGTCCAGCTTTCCTTCTGAATCTTCTCGACCAGCTCCTCGCCGCCGACGATGTCCGCGCCGGCTGCTTCGGCATCCTTCTGGCGTTCGCCAGTAGTGATGACGGCGACCTTCTTGGTCTTGCCCAGGCCGTGCGGCAGAACAACGGTGCCGCGGACCATCTGGTCCGCATGCTTGGGATCGACACCGAGACGCAGCGTCAGATCAACGGTTTCGTCAAACTTCGCAAATTTTGCTTTTTGCAGCAGCGGCACCGCGTCTTCCAGGGTGTAGGGCCTTGCCTCTACCAGGGCGCGCGCCTTCGCCACATTTTTGCTGAGTTTCTTTGCCATCTATTCCTCGTCTCCCACCGCCAGATCCTGAGCAGCGCTCTGGATTGATTCCAGATCGCTGAATCCACGAAAGGACCGTCTGACCGTGGTCTATTGCGACACACCTGAAAATTTGCTTCAGGCGCAGTTATTTATTATGCCTGCATTTTCCGGGCCGTTCAACCCGGAAAGCCACTTTATGCAGTGACCTTGATCCCCATGGAGCGAGCGGTGCCCTTGATGCTCTTGATCGCAGCCTCGACGGACGCGGCGTTCAGGTCGGGCATCTTCTGGGTGGCGATCTCGCGCACCTGGCTCTCGGTCACGGTGCCGGCCTCGACCTTGTTCGGCGTGCCCGAGCCCTTGGCGGCGCCGGCAGCCTTCTTCAGCAGAATGGCGGCAGGCGGCGTCTTAGTGACGAAGGTGAAGGAGCGGTCGACGTAGACGGTGATGACGACCGGGATGATGAGTCCAGCCATCTCCTTGTTCTGCGTGCGGGCGTTGAACTGCTTGCAGAACTCCATGATGTTGACCTGCGCCTGGCCGAGCGCCGGGCCAACTGGCGGCGCAGGCGTAGCCTTGCCAGCTTCGATCTGCAGCTTGACCTGTGTCTGTATTTTCTTAATCGGCGGCATTGCTCGCTACTACCTTTCTCTTAAAAACTCGCGGCCACGCAGGGCCGGAACCTATTCGACTGCCTTCTCAACCTTGCCGAACTCGAGCTCGACCGGAGTGGAGCGGCCGAAGATTGTAACCATGACCTTGAGCGTCTCGCGGTCTTCGTTGACCTCATCCACCACGCCGTTGAAGTTGGCGAAGGGCCCCTCGGTGATGCGCACCGATTCGTTCTTCTCGAATCGAATCTTCATTCGCGGCTTGTCCTTCGAGACATCGCTGCGGAAGAGGATCGAGCTGACCTCCTGCTCGCTGAGCGCCACCGGCTTGTCGCCGGTGCCCAGGAAGCCGGTAACCCTTGGCGTGTTCTTGATCACATGCCAGAGGTCGTTATCGAGGTCCATCTCGACCAGAACGTACCCAGGCAGGAAGACGCGTTCCACGGTGCGCTTTTTGCCGTTGACGATCTCGGTCACCGGCTCAGTGGGGATCATGACGCGGCCGATCTTGTTCTGCAGACCGAAGGCCTGTACGCGGCCCTCGATCGATTCCTTCACCTTGCGCTCGAAGCCGGAGTAGGCGTGGATGATGTACCACTTGAAGCGCTCGTTGGCCGGAGGGGAAAGCTGCTCCGCGCTTTCGCCCTGGGCGTCGGGAGCGCCGGCCTTTTGCGGCGTCTCCGGATTTCCCGGCTGCGGCTCCAGGTTGCTATCGTTCTTGATCTCGTCGGTCATCGCCTGTTTCAAACCTCTACACTCCGCTGCTGCCCAGCGCATGCAGCAGCCACTGGACGATACGCCCGAGCACGTTGTCCACCACGTAGAAATACGCAGCGAAGGCAAAAACAGTCACGATCACGACGACCGAGGTGGACTGCACCTCTTTCCATGAGGGCGTCCAGACCTTGCGCATCTCGTTGCGCACGTCTTTCAAGAAGCCGACGGAACGGTCCCATGTGCCGACCAGCTGGTTCGGCTGCTGGGGCTGTTTGGGCTCCGGCCGCTCGCTACGCTCGCTGGGTACTGCTATTGCCTTCGCCATTGCGATCCTTCTTTACCTGCTCTACTCACTGCAGCCGCCGGGCTGCTTGATCTCTTCTGCTCGCTGCCTGCTCTTGGCTTTGCCAGCCGTCCCGGGGAGGAGGATGGCAGGGGCGGAGGGATTCGAACCCCCAAGTTCGGTTTTGGAGACCGACAGTTTAACCGTTGAGCTTACGCCCCTGTGATGCGCCACACCGGGCGCTCTGCTTTACTTGGTTTCCTTGTGCGCCGTGTGCTTGCGGCAGCGGCTGCAGAACTTATTGAACTCGAGACGGCCAGTGGTCGTCTTCTTGTTCTTCGTCGTTGAGTAGTTCCGCTCCTTGCACACGGGGCACTGCAATGTCACGATTTCGCGCATTTATTTATTTTACCTCAGGGATTGCGGCCAGCTTGCAGCCGGCCGCTCCCTCTCTGCTACTTGATGATTTCGGTGATGGTGCCGGCGCCGACAGTGCGTCCGCCTTCGCGGATCGCGAACCGCAGGCCCTTCTCCATCGCCACCGGGGTCTGCAGATCGATCTCCAGCGCGATGTTGTCGCCCGGCATCACCATCTC
>DASVAI010000331.1:0-13000 GCA_036376445.1 Acidobacteriaceae bacterium | reverse complement strand
GCGTCCACCAGGATTGACTTTCCCGCCCCGGTTTCACCAGTGAGGAGGTTCAGCCCAGGCCGAAGAGCCACCACTGCCTGATCGATCACTGCGTAGTTTTCCGCTCGCAATTCCAGCAGCATAGGCTCGTCTGTGGCCGAGCATAGCAGACACCCGATCTGCCCCGCCGAAGGGCGTGGCCCCGCTCGGCGGAAGGTGGAGTAGCCCTTTCGTCACTTGCTGTCTCTATCCGCTGCGATAGCTTCCTGCTACCCTTTTCTGGAGCCGCAGATGATAGCCCAACCAATTCTTTCCGCGATCCTCCTGCTCTTTCAGGCCGACGATCAGGGCGTGCCGGTACCGCCGCCACATACCAGCAGCAACGCCATTCTGGAGATGCTGCGGCAGAGCGGTCCCGTCGCGCTCACCGTCCTGGGATTGCTCGCCCTCGCCAGCCTCTTTTCCTGGGCCATCATTCTCGGCAAGTGGATCGGATTTCGCCGCGCCAGATCCCAGAGCCGCGCCTTCCTTCGCGCCTTCCGCAAGGCAGCGCGACTCCAGGAAATCGGCGCGATCTCCGAGCAATACAAGCCGAGCCCGCTGGTCAACGTATTCGACGAGGTGTATGAAACCTATCGCCGGCAGACCGGCGGCTACGGCCCCCCACGCAATATCACGGCGCTCGAACGCACCGCGCAGTCGGCCTCAAGCGAAGCGCTCACCTACATGGAGCAGCGCCTGACCTGGCTCGCGACCATCGGCGCGATCTCGCCCTTCATCGGTCTCTTCGGCACCATCATGGGCATCGTGGACGCCTTCCACGGCCTGGGAACAGCCGGCGCGGCAACGCTGCGCGCCGTGGCGCCCGGCGTATCCGAAGCGCTCATCACCACTGCGGCCGGTCTGGTCGTCGCAGTCCCGGCTGTCGTCGCTTACAACCAGTTCTCCGCGCGCATCCGCGAGTTCGGCTCACGCATGGACGACTTCGCCCGCGAGCTGCTCAACAGCATGGAAGAGATCAATTTGCGGCCGCAGCAGGACCCGCTCGAACGCGAGCGCGCGGGCCAGCGCGAGGCCATGGAGCCCGGCCGTGGCGTTTACTAGCGCAGATGGCCGCACCCGATCGTCGCTGGCCGACATCAACATCACCCCGCTGGTGGATGTGGTGCTCGTTCTGCTCGTCATCTTCATGCTCACCGCTCCGGTGCTGCAGTCAGGCATCGATGTAGCGGTCCCGAAGACCCGCACTGTCCGCGAAGCCACCCAGGAACACGAGGTCATCACCATCGATCGCGATCAGCGCGTCTTCCTCGGAGATCACCCCATCAACGTTAACCAAATCCCGCAGGCGCTGCATCATTCCGACCAGGATCCTTCAAAACAGATCATCTATCTGCGCGCGGATGAACGTGTGCCCTTCGGCGCCTTCGCTTCGGTGATGGATGCCGTCAAGCAGGCCGGCATCACCAATGTTTCAATCGTGACCCAGCCCCTCACCGGTTCACCCGGCCAGAAATAGGAGTAGAAAGCCGGATGTCGATGGATGTCGAAGAACGATACGAACGGCGCGCTCCCTTCGGTATGCCCTTCGCGGAATCCTTCGGGCTGCATCTGGCCGTCATCGGCGCGCTCGCCGCCTCCGTCTGGCTGCACGGCCGCATTCGCGGCAATGAGTGGGGACAGAATTACGAAGGTGCTATTCAGGCAAATCTGGTATCGAACGCGCCCGCGATTCCCCTGCCCTCCGTCCAGAAGCCGACCGACAATGTCCTGGCTACCGAGAACCCAAGTCCCGCGCCTGCCATTGAGAAGGAGCAAACCGTTCCCGCGCCCGATCTGAAAGCGATTCCGATCCCCGTCAAGCAGCCCGTGAAGAAGCAACCGCCACCGAAAAAGGAAACCACCACGAAGCAGCAGCAGAAGCATCCGCAGGAGCAAAAGCAGCCGAAGGACCGCGCGAACTTCGGCGAGCAGCAGCCGACCAGCATGCCCAAGTCCATGGCACAGTCGCAGACCGAGGCTCCTGCGGCTCCGGTTTCGGTTACCGGCGGCGGCGGCTTTCGCTTTCCCTACTACGTCGCGATCATCCAGCGGAAGACGCAGGAAAACTGGCTGAAGCAGGAAGTCGATGCGTCCACGCCCAGCGGCGCCAAGGCCTATATCTATTTCACTATCAACCGCGATGGAAACCCCTCCGATGTCCGCGTCGGCGAATCCAGCGGCTCAGCCTCGCTCGATCAATCCTGTATGCGGGCCGTCCAGCGTGTTGACAGTTACGGTCCACTCCCTTCTGGGTATAGCGGCGCAACCTTGCAGGTGTCATATTATTGTGAATTCACAGGTAAATGATGGAGATCACCCCCCACGTGAAAACAACCCGGACGATGCACCGCCTTCGCTCCTCACTGTATTTCGCCTTCTCCTCGTTGCTGCTGATCACCTTCGTTTCCCGCGCACAAGCCCAGGATTGGGTGAGGACCGGATCCAATCTTGGAGTTGAGAAAATCCGCATGGCGTCGGCCGACTTCAAGTCTGCGTCCCCCGATCCGCAGACACCGGTGCTCAAAGCGACCTTCGACAACACGCTCTACAACGACTTAGCCAACGCCGGCTTCTTCGACATGGTTCCGAAGAGCATGAATCCCGCTGCCACACCGGCCACGCCTGCGGAGGTGAATCTCTCGCAGTGGTCATCGGCGCCGGCAAACGCGGCTATGCTCGCGCTGGGGTCGCTCGCCGTGCAGGGCGGCCGCCTGAATGTGGGCGGCTTCCTCGTCGACGTCAAAGAGGCCGGCGCGCCCGCCATTGTCGGCAAGCAGTACGGCGAGGTCGCGACTCAGGACAATGCGCGCCTCATCGCCCATAAATTTGCCGACGAGATCATCCTTCGCCTCGGCGGCGGTGTAAACGGCATTGCGGAAACGAAGGTCTATTACGTCTCCTCCCGCTCCGGCGTGAAGGAGATCTGGGCCATGGACTACGACGGCCAGGGCGAGCATGCGATCTCGCATCTCGGTGAGGTATCGCTTTCGCCGCACGTATCGCCGGACAACAGCCGGGTCGCATTTGCCTCCCTCGGTCGGACCGGCTGGACCATCCGCATGTACTCGCTCGTCCTTGGCCGGATGGTCAGCTTCCCCTCGCCCGGCGGCACTACTATTTCTCCCTCCTGGTCCGCCGATGGCGCCCACATCGCCTATTCCTCCGACAAATCCGGCGATCCGGAGATCTGGATTTCCGACGCAAATGGCGGCGGCGCGCATCGCGTCACCACCTTCCGCGGCCCCGATGTCTCTCCATGCTGGAATCCAAAGACCAACAATCAGATTGCATGGGTCAGCGGGCGCACCGGCCTGCCGCAGATCTACACCATGGAATCGGACGGCGCGAATGTGCAGCGGCTCACGGATGGCGGCTACGCCACATCGCCGTCATGGTCGCCCAATGGCCAGTTCCTCGTCTTCGCATGGGACCGCAAGTATGGTCCGGGAGCGCCGGGCAATCAGGATATATATGTCATGGATATCGCCAGCAAGCGCTGGGTGCAGTTGACCCACGACGCCGGACGCAATGACTTTCCGTCATGGGCACCGGACGGCCGGCACATTGTCTTTGAGCGACAGCTCGGCGGTCACTCTGAGATTTGGTCGATGCTGGCCGACGGAACGCAGCAACATCAACTGACGCACGACGGAAACAACACCATGCCGGGTTGGAGTTGGAAGTAATCGCGTGGGACAATTTGTGCATCCCTCCTGCTTCATTTGTAATTCTGCTGGAACGGATGCTGATTCCATATTCCGCGGCCGTCCTGCGGCAGCCGCGCTTAATGTCTGTGACTGAGGAGATAAGACTGTGAACCCTGTTCGTACCTGGAATATGCGTCGCCGCGCCGCTTCTTGCCTGGCCATCCTTGCCATCGCGGCATTGGCCGGGTGCGGTAAGAAGCATGCTCCACCGCCGCCCCCGCCACCGCCTCCCGCGGAGACCGGTGCAGCGCCCACCGCGACCATTACAGCGACGCCGAACAATATCAGTCCCGGGGATAAGGTCATCCTCTCCTGGAAGACCACAGACGCGACCGACGTCTCCATTGACGGCATCGGCGCTGTTCCCTCTTCCGGTACCCAGACGGTCTCGCCCACCGAAACGACCGACTATCACCTGGTCGCCCGCGGCCTGGGCGGCTCCACTGACGCGACAGCTCATGTAGCTGTGAGCGGCGCTTCCACAACCGGCGAGCTCGGCGGTGAGACGGTGGATGATGCCACCTTCCACAGCAACGTGAATGACGTCTTCTACGATTACGACAGCTACGACATCAACCCGCAGGGGCAGACGGTCGTATCGAAGGACGCGGCATTCCTGGCATCGCATCCCAAGCTGAAGATCGTGATCGGCGGCTATTGCGACGCTCGCGGCTCCACGGAGTACAACCTTGCCCTGGGCGAAAACCGCGCCAATGCCGCCAAGCAGGCGCTGATATCGGCAGGCGTAAACCCGGACCGTATCCGGACCGTCTCCTATGGCAAGGAAAAGCAGTTCTGCACTGAGGCCAACGAGCAGTGCTATCAGCAGAATCGGCGCGCCGGATTTTCCGTCGACCGGTAACCTCGATAGTACCGAAACAGTTCCAGTGCCAGAGTGATCAACGGGCAGCATGACTAGAGCCGTCATGCTGCCCGTTTCATTGCCGCGAAACGTCTAAAATGAAACGAGAGTGAATGGCTCTTTCGAGGCTCTACATGCGTAAATCGCTTCTTCCCGCCGCTGCCTTCCTGCTGTTGACCGCTACTGCCCTGCCCCCGCGCGCTCACGCGGTCGCCAAAGAAATCATTGAGTTACAGACACAGGTCTCTCAGCTTCAGGATCTTGTGTCACAGATGAAGCAATCCAACGACGAGCGCATGGGCGTCCTGCTCCATATGGTGCAGCAAAACGTCGACAGCATCGGCAAAATGACCACCCAGGTCAATGCGATGCAGCAAGCCATGAGCTCGCAGAATGAAAGCCAGCAGCTCTCCGGACAGATGCAGGCTCTGAATGACTCGGTCGATGAGCTGAAGACCCGCATCGGCAAGCTGGACGCGACGCTGCAATCGATGCAGGCGCAACTGCAGAATGTGCAGAATCCCCCGCCGGCCTCCGGCGCGCCGGCTCCAGCCGGCCCCGGGATGGCTGAAAATACCGGCGGTGCACCGCCGCCAGGTTCTGCTCAGGGCGGAGGCGCGCCGGCCCCGCCATTGCAGCAGACCTATCAGGCTGCACTGCGGGACTACAACTCGGCAAAATACGAGCTCTCCAATTCCGAATTCGGCGATGTGATCAAGTACTACCCGCAGGACGATCTGGCCGGCAACGCGCACTTCTACATGGGAGAGATCGCGTATCGGCAGGGGAAATACTCCGATGCCGTGAAGCAATACAATATCGTGCTGGAGCAGTTCGCCGGCAATCCAAAGGCCCCTGCCGCGCAATTGCGCAAGGGTGAATCTCTTCTGGAGTCACAGCAGAAGGATGCCGGCGCGCAGGAGCTGCGTTCGCTTATCCAGCGGTATCCGCAGACCCCGGAGGCAGCCGAAGCGCGGAGCAAGCTCAATGGCCTCGGCATCCGCATCAGTCCGAAGCCGACTGCGTACCGCCGCTGATGCAGATTTCAATTTGGAACCGAGACAGGAACTTTTTTGACGGAATCTGCCATTCTGATCTGGCCATTTCGCTATACTGGAAACAGAGAGACACGAAGCCGCGGGATCACACCCGTGGCTTTTTTGCTTTTGGGGCTCACTTGCCCGCCTGTAACTTCTTTGTTTGGACATTTTTAGGTACTAAGTCTTTTAGACACCGCATTTAGCCCTCGGCACGACCGGTAAGTTACAGAATGCGAATGGCTTACAGGCCAGAGCGCCGCACCGTAGGGGGAGGGGGGTAGCGGGTAACGTGACCCTCAAGCCGACTCCGCTATCATCCAGGAAGGCCATGAACAAACATCACGATAGTGACCAGCACAAGGGCGTCGTTGAAGAGGAATCTCCACGAGCCACAACCAGCCACCCCTCCTTAGCCGGCCAGCTAGGCCACCGCACCTCGAACGCGGAGGTAAAAGACAACGACTCAGACTTTCCCGAGCCCGGCGCACGGGAAGAGCATTCCGGCGCGCCGGGCAGCTAGCGCGAAGTCATGGCGGCTTGCCTGCCTTGAGCAAGCCGCCGGTCTTCCCGATCCTCGAGGAAGCCCGGCTGCGCCAGCTTCCATTTCTTCAGCAGGAAGCCCGTCGCCGTCGACAGGACGCCCACTCCGTAGACAACGCTGCGCCGAAAATTGATCGACGACGCCTCATCGAAGTACCGGGTGGGGCAGGAGATCTCGCCGATCCGGAACCCAAATTGGATCGCCTGCACGATTATCTGATTATCAAAAATGAAATCGTCGGAACAGCTCAGCAGGGGCAACCGCTCAATCACAGCGCGGCTCCACGCGCGATAGCCGGTGTGATATTCCGAAAGCTTCTGGCCCATCATCAGATTCTGCGCCAGTGTCAGAAACCGGTTGGAGATGTACTTGTAGAGCGGCATTCCGCCCTTCAGCGCGCCGTTCCCAAGAATGCGTGAGGCCAGCACGCAATCATACTGGTCGTAGGCGATCATCGAAGCCATCGCTGTCACCAGCAATGGCGTGTACTGATAGTCAGGATGCAGCATGACGATAATGTCGGCGCCCCGCGAAAGAGCTGCCTCGTAGCAGGTCTTCTGATTTCCGCCGTAGCCGCGATTTCTGTCATGCCGGACAACATGGAGGCCAAGCCTCGCCGCCACCTCCGCCGTATTGTCCCAGCTCGCATCATCGGTCAGGATGACGTCGTCCACGATCTCGCGTGGAATCTCTGCTACGGTACGTTCGACCGTCTTCTCCGCGTTATAAGCGGGCAGAACGACAGCAATCTTCCGGTGATTGAGCATACGGGATTCATGTCGAGCATACAGCGATTCCCCCGGTCCGGTGCTCCCATCTGCATGAGAAGAGCCCGCGCGGACTGGATCCGGCGGGCTCGGTCAGTGCTCGGAACAAAAATCTAGCGCATCCGCTGCATGACATCGTCCAGAACAGATTTGGGCGGCCGCACGCGCGATTCCGGAAGCGTGCCCAGGGGTTCGTCCACAAGATTCAGCAGATCGGTAAAGCTCGGCTTCTGCGTATCGATGTAGAACACGCCGGTCAGCACCTCGCCCTTTACTTGGGACTCCATCAGGGCGCGAACTGCCTGCACCCGATCGGTCGGATCATAGTCGTCGTGCAGCTTGCGCAGTCGCAGATGCGATCCATCATGCAACTCGACGTCATAGGTGGAACCGGCGTCGTAATCGACCGCAATGTCTTCAAAGTGGGGGACGAAGCCGACCTCGGAAATCGCCTCTTCGTGCTCCTGCATGTACTTGTAACTCTTCGTCGAGCCTTCATGGTCGTTGAAGGTCACGCAGGGCGAGATCACATCCAGCAGTACCGTGCCCTTGTGCGCAATGGCTGCCTTCATCATGGCCAGCAATTGCCTCTTATCGCCGGAAAAGGAGCGGCCCACGAAGGTTGCGCCCAGCTCAATGGCCAGGTTGCAGGTATCGATCGGCGGAAGATCGTTGATCACGCCTGTCTTGAGCTTGGAACCGAGATCTGCAGTCGCCGAGAACTGTCCTTTGGTCAACCCATACACACCGTTGTTCTCGATGACGTAGATGATCGGCAGATTACGCCGCAGCAGATGGACAAACTGCCCCATGCCGATGGAAACCGTATCCCCGTCGCCCGAAACCCCGATCGCCTTCATGGTGTGATTGCCAAGCAGCGCGCCAGTGGCAACGGCAGGCATACGGCCGTGCACGCTGTTGAAGCCATGAGAACGGCTCATGAAGAACGCCGGGCTCTTCGAGGAGCAGCCGATGCCGGAGAGTTTCAGGACGCGCTCCGGCTTCACGCCCATCTCGAAGAATGCATCGATAATGCGTTCGGAGATTGCATTGTGGCCGCAGCCGGCGCACAGGTTTGTCTTGCCGCCACGGTATTCAAGGATCGGCAGGCCAAGGCGATTCGTCTTGGCAGGAGGCTTCGGTGCGGGAGTCGCGGGTGTCGTCGCCATGAATTAGATTCCCTCCTGCATGACCAGCTCGTCGGTCACGCTGCGTGCATCGATCGGCAGGCCGTTGTAATGCCGTACGCTGCGCAGTTTGGTTGCATCCGCTGCCGGCAGATCCAGCTTCAGCAGGCTCAGCATCTGAGCGTCCCGGTTCTGCTCGATGATGTACACGCGATCGTGTTCGGCAACGAACTCATGGATCTCTACGGTGAAGGGATAAGCGCGAATGCGGAGATAATCCGTTTCCAGTTTGTACTCCGCCTTCAATTGCTCGCGGCTTTCTGTCACGGCGAAATCGCTCGTTCCATAGGCAATCAGGCCGATCTTGGACGTGCCGTTCACAACGGCCACCGGAGCAGGCACCATCTTGCGCGCGTTTTCGAATTTCCGCGTCAAACGCTCCATCTGCTGCTGGTACTCGTCCGGCCGTTCGGTATAGAGCGCACGCTCGTTATGACCGCTGCCGCGGGTAAAGAAGGCGGCCTGCGGATGGTCAGTGCCGGGCAGCGTGCGATAGCCGACGCCATCACCATCGACGTCCTTATAACGAGCAAAGCCGCCCAGGCGCGTCAGGTCTTCAGCGCTTAATACCTTGCCGCGCTGCATCGGCTTCTCCGGATACGTGAAGGGCTCGGTCATCCAGTTGTTCATGCCAAGATCGAGATCGGAAAGCACAAAGACGGGCGTCTGCAGCTGCTCCGCCAGATCGAATGCCCCGACGCTCATCTCGAAGCACTCTTTCACCGAACCAGGCAGCAGCATGACATGGCGAGTGTCGCCGTGCGAGAGAAAAGCGACCGAGAGAATGTCGCCCTGCGCGGTGCGGGTCGGCATGCCGGTCGATGGGCCGACACGCTGAATATCGAAGATAACGGCGGGAATCTCCGCGAAGTACCCGAGGCCGGTAAATTCTGCCATCAGCGAAATGCCCGGACCGGAGGTCGCGGTCATGGCGCGCGCGCCCGTCCATCCGGCTCCGAGGACCATCCCCACTGCGGCCAACTCGTCTTCAGCCTGGACAACTGCGAAGGTAGCTTTGCCACTGGGCTCGACGCGATACTTCTTCAGCAGATCGATCAGGTTTTCAACCACGGAGGAGGACGGTGTGATCGGATACCACGTCACCACCGTGACACCCGCGAACATGCAGCCAAGAGCGGTCGCGGCATTGCCCTCAATGATGATCTTGCCTTCGTTTGCATGCATCCGCTCGACGCGGAAAGGGTCCTGCTTGACGAGAGAGGTCTTTGCGTAATCGTAGCCAGCCTGCACTGCCGCCCAGTTCAGGTCGGCGGCCTTCTGCTTCTTGGCAAACTGCCGGCGCAACGCAGCTTCCACCGTAGCCAGGTCCATGTCGAGCAATTGGGAAATCACCCCGACGTAGACCATGTTCTTCACCAGCTTGCGCAGCTTTGCCTCAGGACAGACAGTCGCCGTGATCTTGTCGAACGGCACGGGATAACAGACCACGTCATCGCGGTACTGCTTCAGGTTCGCCGCTTCTTCGTAGATCGCAACTCCGCCGGCAGGTAGCGAAAGAATGTCGTCCTTAGAGGTCTCCGCATTCATGGCGACCACGATGTCGATCTCTTTCTTGCGCGCGATGTAACCATGCTTGCTGGCGCGGATGGTGTACCAAGTGGGCAGTCCCGCGATGTTCGACGGAAACAGATTCTTGCCGCTGATAGGAATACCCATCCCAAAGATGCTCTTCAGCAGAACATTGTTCGCGGATTGCGATCCGGAGCCGTTCACGGTGGCTACCTGGATGCTGAAGTCGTTGACTACTTCGCCGGGTTGGCCGGCCGCAGCGCGGGGCTGCTCTGCTTTCAGGGCTAGGTCGCCTGTTGCCATCGAGCGGAATTCCCTTTCACAACGCCAGATTCCTGCCAAGCCGACACGCATTCCCCTGCGCCGGCCGCCATCTTTTAAGTATAGGACAGCGTGTCCACCCGACTCACATGGCAGGCGTTAACTGCACTGGCTCAAGCCTGAGCGGGCGCGGAGCCAGCCTGAACTGCATTTTTACTGGCGGATATTGGCAAGTGATTCCTCCACAAGCGCACGCTCACCCGCGGTAAGCGGAAGCAGCGGCAGGCGTGGAACGCCGCCATAGTACCCATTTACATCACAGGCATGCTTCACACCCGGCACGCCGAAGCGTCCGCAAATCAGATCGGCGGCCGCAACAACGCGATGCTGCTTCTCCGCCGAGACTGCCGCATCACGGTCCTTCCATGCCATATAGATCTCAGCGCTGGCCTGCGGCGCAAAGGACGCCATAGCCAGCACGCCGCCAGCCGCGCCGGCGTCCAGCGATTGCAGCAGCGTCTGGGCCGAGCCGCAGAGTACTTGGAATCCGACTTCGCGCGTTCGGGTCTTGAGGAGCATCGGAGGCGGCGCCGCATAACCGATACCGGAGACCACGGCATCGGTGGGCATCAACGCTGCCGCCAGACCAGCTGCATTTGCCTGCGCGCTCAACATCCGATTCGTGACTGCTGTGAACGTGGCGGTCACCGTGACTTTGCGGCGTGGAGCATCTTCGGTGGCCTTTACGATGGCGGCGATCCGCTCCGGCTTCCCGCTCGAATCCTTGATGCCAAGAATGTTGGAGTGCCCGGCAAGCTCGCCGATTACATCGACCTGCAGTTCGTAATTTGTGTAGGCCGGGATGTTGTAGAGCAGAATTGGCAGTGGCGACGCGTCAGCCACCATGCGGTAGTAGTTGAGCATCTCCGCAGGACGCATCTGCGGCCGGTAAAAGCAGGGCGTACGAACGAGAGTGGCGTCGTAATCGAGGGACGCGGCGTGCTCAATGCGCTTGAGCGTCTCATGAAGGCTCTCATGTCCCACTCCGGCAATCAAAACGCAGTCATCCGCCGCCGCGTCCCGCGCCACCCGCATGGCTTCCCGCGACTCCTCGTCGTTCAGCATCACGGCCTCACCCGTAGAGCCGAGGACGACAAGTCCGGCAAGCGGTGAGCGGCCGTATCGCTCTACATTGCGCTCCAAATGATGCCACTCTGGACGCCCGTCCCGCTGGAAAGGAGTTGGAATGGCTGCGAAAACACCCTCAAGCAGCATGTCCGTTGCCCTTATCGCTCCGCCAGCGCACGCGCCGCGTGGAGTTGCTGAAGCGCATCCACCCGGACAATCTCCCGTTGCAGAGCAGCAATTCCTTCAGCAGCCGCACGCGCGGCCGCCATCGTCGTGATGGTCGGAATGCGCTGCTGCACCGCTGCACGGCGGATGGCCTTCTCGTCGAAGAACGTGTCCTGCCCTTGCGGCGTGTTGATGATGAGTTGAATGTTGTCACCCTTGATTAGGTCCACGACGTTGGGGCGGCCTTCCTTCACCTTGTAAACACGTTCGACGCTCAGGCCGGCCCGCTCCAGTACATCCGCGGTGCCATGCGTCGCCACCAGCCGGAAGCCAAGGTGAACGTATTCTCGCGCGAGCGCAACCAAACCGTCTTTGTCCCGGTCGTTCACGCTGAAGAAGACCGTGCCGCGCAACGGAAGCCGCTGTCCTGCGGATAACTGGGCCTTGGCGAATGCTTCGCCAAAATTGTCTGCGACACCCATCACTTCGCCTGTGGAACGCATCTCCGGACCGAGCACTGTGTCCACTCCCGGAAACTTGTTCCAGGGAAAGACCGGTGACTTGACATAGAAGTGCGATCCCGTATCGAGATCAGTTCCCTCCCGGACCGTTTCCGGCAGCAGTTCACGGAGCGTCTTGCCGATCATGATGAGGGATGCGATCTTTGCCAGCGGTACGCCCGTCGCTTTGGAAACATAGGGCACGGTCCGAGATGCACGCGGGTTCACCTCGATCACAAATACGCGATCGCGCTCACCCTTCTGCCGGCTGCGCTGGATGGCAAACTGCAGATTCACCAAACCACGGACATTTAACGCGAGCGCAAGCTGCCGCGTGTAATCACGCAACGTCGCGAGCGTGTCTTTCGACAGGTCCACGGCCGGGAGGACGCACGAGGAGTCGCCGGAATGGATGCCGGCTTCCTCAATGTGCTGCATGATTCCGGCTATCACCACGTCCTTGTCGTCGCACAGGGCATCGACGTCCACTTCAACCGCCGCTTCGAGGAAATGATCGATCAGCACAGGACGCGCCTGCGAGTACTCGACCGCCTCAGCCATGTAGCGCCGCACTGCCTCGGCGTCATAGGCAATTACCATGGCACGTCCCCCGAGCACGTAGCTGGGCCGGACCAGCACCGGATAGCCGACGCGCTCCGCGCCTGTGAGCGCTTCATCCACGTTGGTCGCCATCGCGCCTGGAGGTTGGGGAATATTCAAACTCTCCAGCAATGCGCCAAACTGTTTGCGGTCCTCCGCCAGATCAATCGATTCCGGCGAAGTGCCGATGATCTGCACCCCTGCCTGCTTCAGCGGCAGTGCGAGATTAAGCGGCGTCTGCCCGCCAAATTGCACGATCATGCCGACATCAGCACCTGACGATCGCTCTCGGTCATAGATGGCCAGAACGTCTTCCAGAGTAAGCGGCTCAAAGTAGAGTCGATCGCTGGTGTCGTAATCAGTCGAGACAGTTTCCGGATTGCAGTTCACCATCACGGTCTCGTAGCCCGCGTCCTTCAGGGCAAAGGCAGCATGGCAGCAGCAGTAGTCAAACTCAATCCCCTGCCCGATTCGGTTTGGTCCTGAGCCGAGAATGATGATCTTTGGTCGTGAGGTCGGCGGGAGCTCGTCCTCTTCCTCATAAGTGGAGTAGAGATAAGGCGTCTCGCTCTCGAACTCCGCCGCACAGGTATCCACTAGCTTAAAGACTGGCCTAAGTCCGATCTTGTAACGAAGCGCTCGCACCTCGTCTGCGCCTGAAGATGCATCGAGATGCCAGACGTCGGCGATG
>DASVAI010000330.1:0-2424 GCA_036376445.1 Acidobacteriaceae bacterium | reverse complement strand
CCGAAGGACAGCTCGCTGCCGCGCCATGCCTTGCCGCGCATGCGTCCGCGCTGCTGCTTGCGGTATTTCACTTTCTTTGGCATCAACATGATGAAATTCCTCGAACCCAGCTTGCTGCCGGCTACTGACTACAAGCTCGCAGTCGGCAGCTGATAGCCAATCTAGAAAACGGACGTGCCGACCGCCTGCGGCTCGCGCCGCTTCTGCTGATAAATGTCGCCGCGATAGATCCACGTCTTCACGCCGATCACGCCGTAGGTGGTGCGCGCCTCGGCGAAACCATAGTCGATGTCCGCGCGCAGCGTGTGCAGCGGCAGACGTCCCTGCAGATACCACTCAGAGCGCGCGATTTCGTTCCCGTTCAGCCGGCCTGACACGCGCACCTTAATGCCCTTGCAGCCAAAACGCAGCGCCGAATCGACCGCCTTGCGCATCGCGCGGCGGAAGCCGACGCGCTTTTCCAGCTGCAGCGCGATGTTCTCCGCTACCAGCTGCGCGTCCAGTTCCGGCTTGTTCACCTCGAGAATGTCGATGAAGACGTCGCGGTTGGTGCGCTTCTGCAGCTCACCCTTGAGCTTCTCAATCTCGGCGCCCTTGCGGCCGATGACGATGCCCGGACGCGCGGTGCGGATCATGAGGCGCAGCTTGTTGCCAGGCCGCTCCACTTCGACGGAGCTGACGCCCGCAGCCTTCAGCTTCTCCTTCAGCTCACGCTTCAGGTGGACGTCTTCGACCAAAAGCTTGTCGTAGTCGCGGCTCACGAACCAGCGCGAGCGCCACGGCTTGTTAATTCCGATCCGGAATCCGTAAGGATGGACTTTCTGTCCCATAGTGTTCCTTATCCTCTCGCTACTTCTTCGCGGGCTTTTTCGCCGCGGCTTTCTTTGCCGGCTTCTTCGCGGCAGCCTTTTTGGCCGCTGCCTTCTTCGCCGGAGCCTTCTTTGCTGCCTTCTTCCCTGCCGCCCGCTTCGGCTGCTCCGCGGCTTTATCTTCGACACGCTGCACCAGGCCGTTGCCCTGGGCGCGTTCCGCCACCGCGATGGCGATGTGCGACAGACGACGCTGGTAGCGGTAGGCACGGCCCATCGGCGCCGGACGAATCCGCTTCATGCGGGGACCTTCGTTGGCGACCGCCGACTTGACGTAGAGGTTGTCGAGGTCCACGTCCAGACCCTGCTCCTGGCTGAGGTGGTTGGCGTTCTGTATCGCCGAGCGAAGCACCTTCTCGACCAGCGGAGCGACCGCCTTCTTCGTAAACGCGACCGTGTTGAGCGCGTCTTCCACGCCACGGCCTTTGATCAGATCGAGCACCAGCCGCGCTTTCTGCGGCGAAACCCGCTGAAATCGCGCTTCGGCCCGGAATTCCCGTGTCTCTGTCTGCATTCCCTTGCTCCGGCCTTACTTCGGCTTCGCCGTCGTCTCGGCGGCCTTCACCGAGTGACCCTTAAAGGTCCGCGTCGCCGCGAACTCGCCCAGCTTGTGCCCCACCATGTTCTCCGTCACGTACACCGGCACGAACTTCTTGCCGTTGTGCACCGCAATGGTGTGGCCCACCATTTCAGGATGAATCGTCGAGCGGCGCGACCAGGTGCGGACGACTTTCTTGTCGTTCGCGCGGTTCATCGTCTCGATTCTCACCATCAGGTGCCCATCCACGAAGGCGCCTTTTTTCGTCGACCTTGCCATCAGGTATCCTCTGCTCTCTTACTTCGAACGGCGGGCCACGATGAAGGCATCGGTCCGCTTGTTGTTTCTGGTCTTGTAGCCGCGCGTGGGTTGTCCCCAGGGCGTCACCGGATGACGTCCACCGGAGGTCTTGCCTTCGCCGCCGCCGTGCGGGTGATCGACGGGATTCATGGTGACGCCACGGTTGGTCGGACGAATGCCCTTCCAGCGATTGCGTCCCGCCTTGCCGATTGAGACGTTCTCATGATCGGTGTTGCCTACCTGGCCGATGGTCGCCATGCAGTCGATCAGCACACGGCGCGTTTCACCCGAAGGCAGCTTCAGGAGCGCGTAATCGCCTTCTTTGGCGACCAGTTGTGCCGAAGCTCCAGCGGAGCGGACCATCTGCGCGCCCTTGCCCGGCCGCAGCTCCACATTGTGCACCGTGGTGCCGGCGGGGATGTTGCGCAGCGGCAGCGCATTCCCCACGAGGATGTCGGCCTCGGGGCCGCTCATGATCGTCTGGCCCACCTTCAGCCCGACCGGCTGCAGGATGTAGCGCTTCTCGCCGTCGGCATAGCTGATGAGCGCGATCAGCGACGAACGGTTCGGATCGTATTCGATGCTGGCCACTTTGCCGGGAACGCCCTGCTTGTCGCGGCGGAAGTCGATCAGCCGCAGCTTTTTCTTGTGCCCGCCGCCATGATGGCGGATCGTCAGGTCGCCCGAGTTGCGGCGGCCACCCGTGCGCAGCTTATT
>DASVAI010000105.1:0-2975 GCA_036376445.1 Acidobacteriaceae bacterium | reverse complement strand
TCCGCATGGGCGACATCGTATATCTGCGGATCGCGCCGTCTCCAGCCAGTCAACCTATTACAGATGCGACAACCTGTTGTGGACCACTGCATGCTTCGCTCGAGCAGGACAGCGGCGTCCAGGGATCTCTGATGGCGGTGGACAATCCCAGCGGGGATGTGCTGGCCATGGTTGGCGGACGCGACTTCAATCTTTCGCAGTTCAATCGCGCCACGCAGGCGGAGCGGCAGACGGGCTCGTCCTTCAAGCCGTATGTGTATACGGCCGCGATCGAGAACGGCGCGCGTACGCAGGAGCTGATTGCCGATTCACCGGTGACGTTTCAGACGACGGGCGGCCCATACACGCCGCATGATTACGAGGCGAACTACCTCGGCAACATCACGTTGGAAAAGGCGTTTGCGGACTCGCGGAATATTCCGGCGCTGCGGCTGGCGGAGCGCGCAGGGATGAAGAAGGTGATCGAGGTGGCGCATCGGTTCGGTATCACGCGGGACATTCCGCCGTATCTGCCGGTGGCGCTGGGCTCGGTGGAGGTGACGCTGGCGCAGCAGGTGACGGCGTACAGCAGCTTTCCCAATGACGGCGTACGCGTGACGCCGCATCTGCTGCGGCGGGTGACGAGCGCGGACGGTGCGCCGATCTACGAAGAGCACGCCGAGGTGAACGAATCGACGAATATGCAGACAGCGCGCACGATGATGACGCTCTTCCGGCAGGTGACGACGAGCGGCACCGCGGCGGCGGCGAAGGCGCTGAACCATCCTGTGGGCGGCAAGACGGGAACGACGAGCGACTTTACAGATGCGTGGTTCCTGGGATTTTCGCCGTCGGTGACGTGCGGGGTTTGGATGGGATATGACACGCGGCAGTCGCTCGGCGATAAAGAGACGGGCGCGCGGGCGGCGCTGCCGATTTGGATGGATTTTATGAAGGCGGCGGATGTGGGGAAGGACGATGAGCGGTTTCCAGGGGAGATGTTCGATCTGGAGGTTGCGAGCCGTGGCAAGTTGAATCCAGCGAACTAACTTCAGGAGCTGAATAGTTCCATGGGTTTTTACGCGAAATATGTTTTGCCGCACATCATTGATCTCGCGATGAGGAACGAGGAATCTACCCGTCTGCGAGCAGCGTGGGTTCCTCGCGCTCGCGGCGATGTATTGGAAATCGGCATTGGATCGGGCCTGAATATACCGTTTTATTCGGAGAATGTTCACCGGGTCCTTGGGGTTGATCCCTCGATGGAACTCCAGCGAATGGCCCGCGAGAGAGCACTAGCGGCGCAGGTAGAGGTTCAATTTCTGGCGCAATCAGCGGAGGAGCCCTTGGCTCTCGGTAACTCGAGCATCGATACAGTGGTTGTTACTTGGTCCTTGTGTTCCATTCCAGATGCGTCCAGAGTACTGCGAGAGGCGAGACGCGTGCTCAAAGAGAACGGCGGCCTGATTTTTCTGGAGCACGGCCGGTCTCCCGACGCCGGTACGGCTGGCTGGCAGGATCGGCTGACACCCGCATGGAAGCATTTTACGGGCGGATGCCATCTGAATCGCAAGATTGACGATCTGATCAAAGCTGCAGGTTTTTCCATCTCTGAGCTGAAGACCGGTTATGTTCGCGGACCACGTCCTATGACATACACGTATCAGGGAATGGCGGAGCCGATTTAGCGGCCCCGGACTTTCGCTGAGCAGATGGTGATGCGCTCATTTCTCCCGTGTTCTCAGGTGAGGTGAGCAGGATTTCGAAAATGGATTGGCGAGGAAGGTTCCCGGGAAGCCGGAGATGATGATGGTTCCATCGGGATTGAAGTGTGCTGTGTGGTATTCGCCTTCCGGAAGGTCGTTGATTCTTCGCCAGCTTTTTCCACCATCCTTTGTTACATATGCGCCGGTGATTGCGGTGAGGAGCTGGCGGTTGTGCCGGGCGGGGTCGACTTCGATGCCGTAGGCGCGGATTTTTGCACCGACTTCGTCTTTCGCCCGATGCAAGAGAAATCTTGCGTGGGTCACTCGCGAGACGGCGCCGGCGTTGACCGGCTCGTAGACTCCCCAGCATGCGGCGAGATGCAGCCCGCCTACGGTGGTCATGCTGTGGATGGATGAGTCGTCACCCACGCCGGCGATGCGTATCCATTTCTTCGTGTTGATATTCAGACGGAAGGCCTGATCGCCTGTACCGACGTAGAGGTAGCGAGGACGTGCCTGCTCGGGGTGATCGAACTGCATGGAGAAGATGTCGAGATCGGTGGGCAGCGGCGGAAGCGGGCCATCTTCGATCCATGAGCCACGCTGGTCCTTGTGATAGCTGAAGAGCTGCGGGTTGAGATCGAAGTATCCGTAACCGGCGATCATACGTTTTGCGTCCGCGGTGATGAGGACGACGTTGGCGCGGACGGGGTCGCCGGGATTTTTGGGAATGCTGAGCAGGGGACGCGGATTGGGGATGCGAGGGCCGGGGATGGATTCGACGACGGAGTCGTCGCCGGCAGATTGCGGAGATAGCTGAAATGCGCCTTGCTGCGTGGTGACGACGAATTCGTTGCTGCCGGGTATAACGGCGAGTCCGTTGCGCAGTCCCTCGGCTATGTCGACATCGAAGTAGCGGGAATCGAGATGGGCGACTTCGGCCCAGGTTCTGCCCCCGTCGGTGGTTTTCGAGAGATAGAGAAGCTGTTTGGCGGGCGGCAGGCGATCACTGAGATCGGCGGTAAGGCCGAAGACTGTGCCGGGATGGCGTGGGTCGACGGCGAAGGCTTCGATGAAGTGGCTAGCGAACTCCTGACTACCGGGGAGGCCTGCGACCTCCTGAATGTGACATGCGTCCGCTTCCGGAAGCGGATGCTGCGCATGTGTGTGTGGGGAAGCGGCCAGGAGGAGCAGCGGGCAGAGGTGAAAGATCCACTGCGGATGGCCCGGAGATGAGCGGAGGAGGTTCAATGATACGAAGACCTCGCATTCTACTTTACCCGGGAAGCA
>DASVAI010000317.1:0-4024 GCA_036376445.1 Acidobacteriaceae bacterium | reverse complement strand
CGGCAACATCTCGCCGGCAAGCATCGGCGCCATCCAGCGCAATCTCATCGCGCTCGAGCAGCAGGGCGGCGACAAATTCTTTGGCGAGCCCGCGCTCAACATCGACGACCTCCTCCAGACCGGCCCCGATGGCCGCGGCGTTGTCAACATCCTCGCTGCCGACAAGCTCATGCACTCGCCGCAGCTGTACGCCACCTTCCTCCTGTGGCTGCTCTCCGAGCTCTTCGAAACCCTGCCCGAAGTCGGCGACCCGGAGAAACCCAAGCTCGTCTTCTTCTTCGACGAAGCTCACCTGCTCTTCAATGACCTGCCGCCCACGCTCGGCTCCCGCATCGAGCAGGTCGTCCGCCTCATCCGCTCCAAGGGCGTCGGCGTCTACTTCGTCACGCAGAATCCCAACGATGTCTCGCAGGTCGTCCTCAGCCAACTCGGCAACCGCGTGCAGCATGCCCTGCGCGCCTTCACGCCCAATGACCAGAAGGCGGTCAAGGCCGCCGCCGACACCTTCCGCACCAATCCCAAACTCGACACCGCCACTGTCATCACGCAGCTCGCGGTCGGCGAAGCCCTCGTCTCGTTCCTCGACGCCCAGGGCACTCCCGGCATCGTCCAACGCGCAATGGTCTGCCCGCCAGCCAGTCAGATCGGCCCCATCACGCCCCAGCAGCGCCAGCAGATCATCGCGGCGTCACCCGTTGCTGGCGTCTACGAGAAAGCCGTCGACCGCGAATCCGCCTACGAACGCCTCACCCAAAAGGCCCAGCAGACACCGACCGACACGCAGATGCAGCAGCGCAATCAGGTACAACAGCAGGCACAAACAGCAACCGCCGGAGCCGGCGGCCTGCTCACCGAAGCGATGGGAGCCCTCTTCGGCAGCGGCACGTCAAGACGCATGTCCCCGGACAGGCGATGGTCAACAGCGCCGCAAGAGCCATCGGCTCACAGGTCGGACGGCAGTTGATCCGCGGCGCGCTTGGTTCACTGCTCGGCGGGGATCGGCGTTGAACGCCAACCGTAGTTACGAGACGATCCACATGCCAATCAGAATTACGAAGGTGTCAAAGGGACTCTATGTAGCATCCGCTACGCCGCCAGACGTGCATCAAGAGTGGTCAACAGTAACGCCGCTCGACCGGGATAGCCTATCGAAAACTTGCTCTCGCGAGGAGCTCACCAGACTGACGTCGGAGACGCATTCTACGAAGCGGATCCAGAGTGGCTGGTTAACAAATGAATGGTGAATAATCGCAACTTACCGCGAAACCAAAACCCCAACATGCTCTGGAATCTCTTCATCCGTGTGCGACTTCAACCCGCCATACCGCCGCTCCCGCTGCTGGTACTCCGCAATCGCCTCCAGCAGATGCACACCGCGGAAATCCGGCCAGAAGCGCTCCGTCACATAAATCTCTGAATACGCAATCTGCCACAGCAGAAAATTTGAGATCCGCATCTCGCCCGAGGTCCGGATCACCAGGTCGGGGTCCGGCATATGCGCCGTGTAGAGATGCTTGTGCAGGTCCGCTTCCGTGATGTGCTCCATGCTGCGGTGCTTCGCCGCACGCTCCCGCGCCAGCGCCGCAAACGCATCGATGATCTCCGACCGCGCTCCGTAATTCAGCGCCAGTGTCAGCACCGTGCCGGTATTGCGCGCTGTCGCCTCCGCGGCAGCCTGCATCTGCTCCTGCACTTCGGCGGGCAGTTCATGCGTTCGCCCGATATACGCAATGCGCACGTTGTTGTCGTTCATGCGCTGAACATTATTGATGAGGTAGCTGCGCAGCAGCCGCATCAGGAAGTTCACTTCCGTCTTCGGTCGCTTCAGATTGTTCTCGAGCGAAAAGGCATACAGCGTCAGCCACGGCAGCCCGATGCGCGACGAAGTCTCCACCACGTACTGCACCGATTCAGCGCCCTGCTGATGTCCCAGGAAGCGCTTCAGGCTCCGCCGCCCGGCCCAGCGGCCGTTGCCGTCCATAATGATCGCGATGTGTTCCGGCATCCGCTCAGGATTGAGCGACCGGTAGATAGCCTGCTCCTCCGGCGAGAGCTCATGGGCCCGGCTGGCTGACTTCATCTGAGAATGCCCTTCCCTCTCAGCCTTCGACCGTAGCACATGCCCGGAGCGCGTCGCAATGCGCGCAGCCGCCTGGAGAAAGCGGCCACGCATGCATTGCAACAGTATGAATGCAACCTGAAGGCAAAGGCCTCAGGCCACAGCGTTGCGCCGCCGGCCCAGTGCCATGTCCCGCACCTGATTCAGGAAGATCGAGCGCTGCAGCGCGTCCAGCTTCGAAATCAGCGGCGCAATCTCCGACAGGAACGGATCGTCGAGAACCGCATACGCGTCGTCATGCTGGCGATTCCGCGCATCATGCAGCAGGTTGCACATGTCCACTTCCAGCGCCGTCGCCAGCCGCTCCAGCGAGGAGAGCGTCGGCATCGCCTTGCCATTCTCGATCTTCGAGATATAGGTGCGCGGCACCTGCATCCGTCCGGCGAGTTGCCGCTGCGAAAGGTTGCGTCCCCGCCGTGCATCGCGCACCGCGCGTGCCACCTGCAGACCGCCCTCTTCAGTCTCCGGTTCACGAGCAGCAGAGGTCGCGGCCGGCTGCACCGGTTCTGGCTCTTCCATCTCCAGGGATTTGTGACACCGCCTGCATAGTGCGTTCATCGTGCGGAATTGCACGAGACTGCAGTGGCTGCAACGAAGTACCTCGCGTGTCTCCACGCTTGCTAAGGTAGTTGCCATAAGTTGTACGGAGGCCAGAGCGGGCATCCCGCGCCCCCGGAATCGAATCCCGTCCGGCGCATAGCTACAGTGCCGCAGGGTAGTTTCTTATGTCAAGTGAAATTCCAGTGGAAAACACCTTCATCTTCTCAATATATCCGGTAAAACACGAAGAAACCCGAACAGTCCCGAATCTCTCCTGACACAGAGGTGGAATGACTAACCAGATACCTGCCCTTCTCCCCACGCGCGAAGCCGCCTGGTCGCTGCTCACTGAATTCACGCAATCGCCCAGCCTGCTCAAGCACGCGCTCGCTGTTGAAAGTTGCGTTCGCGCCTATGGCGAGCAGGAAGCCGAGCGTCTCGCCCTTATCAATGACGACGCGCAGGCTCTCATCAGCGTGTACAGCGCCACCGCGCTCCTCCACGACTTCGATTACGAGCGCTATCCCTCCGCCGAGGAGCACCCTTATGTCGGCAACCGCATCCTCGAAGAGCGCGGCTGGCCCGCTGAGATTCGTCACGCCATCATGAGCCACGCCGACTACACCGGCACGCCCCGGGTCTCGCATCTCGACAAAACACTCTTCGCCTGCGACGAACTCGCCGGCTTTCTCACCGCCTGCGCGCTCATCAAGCCGACCAAATCCATCCACGACGTCGAAGTCGCCGGCGTGAGAAAGAAGCTCAAGGACAAGGCGTTCGCCCGCGGCGTCAACCGCGACGACGTCACCAACGGAGCCAAAGAGCTCGGCGTCGACCTCGATCAGCACATCGCCTTCTGCCTCGCCGCCATGCAGCGCGATGCGGAAGCATTAGGATTATCCGGGGCCCCAGCATAGCCATTTCCGGCAATAGCCGTTTCAAGGTGCCATTATGCGCAGGCAGTCCAGTCCTGCGGGCCAGCTCGCGGCAATCGCCGCAATCGCCCTGTTCTGCGCCCTTGCCCATGCGCAGCAGGGCGCGGTTACATCGGAAGTCCTCGGCCGCATCGACAGCACTCGCTCCTCCGCCGGAGATTCTTTCTTCGTCAGGACCACTACCACATGGAAGCAAGGCCGATGCAGCATGCCCAGCTCCACGATGCTCGAAGGACGCATTGCCAAAGTCCAGCGCAAGGGAGCCGGTACGAAGCGTGAGCAGATGGACCTGCGTTTCCTGCCCATTCCCTGCTCCGGCGATGAAGCGCAGCAGGTCGTTCCCATCTTGGTCGCCATGCAGAGTCCGCACGCGGATCCCCGCGAAGGCTTCATCGCCCAGCAGCAGTTGGCCGCCACGCTCGCCGCCAAC
>DASVAI010000307.1:0-7217 GCA_036376445.1 Acidobacteriaceae bacterium | reverse complement strand
GTGCCCACCGCACTGCCACCAAGGCCCAGTTCGCGTAGAGAGTCGCTGGCCAGCAGAAGGGCGCGCTTCGACTTTTCAATGGCGACACCATAGGCGGCGAACTCCTGGCCCAGCCGGATGGGCACGGCGTCCTGCATGTGGGTGCGTCCGGATTTCATGATGCCGTCGAACTCAGCGGCCTTCTCGCGGAAGGTGGCGGCCAACCTATCAAGGACGGGATAGAGCGTTTCGAGCACCAGCAGAGTGGCAATCCGCATTCCCGTGGGGAACACGTCGTTGGTGGATTGTCCGTAGTTGACGTGGTCGTTGGGATGAACTTCGGCGTACTCGCCGAGCTTGCCGCCCAGAATTTCGTTGGCGCGGTTTGCGATCACCTCGTTGGTGTTCATGTGAAAGGAGACACCGGCGCCAGCCTGGAAGACATCAACGACGAACTCGTTGTTCCACTTGCCTTCAATCACCTCCTGTGCTGCCTGGATGATGGCATCGGCGCGTTTTTCAGAGATGAGGCCTAGTCTTTTATTGGCTTCAGCGGCTGCCCGTTTCACCATGCCGAAGGCGCGGATGAACAGCGGATACTCGCGCATTCCGGAGATGGGGTAGTTCTCGACTGCGCGGGCGGTCTGTGCGCCGTAGTAGGCGCGTTCCGGCACCTCTACGAAGCCGAGTGAGTCTTTCTCTTTGCGGACTGCGGACATCAGGGGCGCTCCTTACTGGGTTCGGATGAACAGAGAAGGTCAACCGATCAGTATAGGGCAGCCGTGACTACGGAACCTCTGGAGAGCCGCGGTGGAGATAGAGACCGCTGAGGAAGGTGACGACCACGATGGCGCAGGCGGCGAGAAAGTAGTACGTCATGGGGCGGGTGAAGCCGGGGCCGTAGACGACATCCTGGCCAACCCAGCAGGTGAGCAGCACCGCGATGATGGTGAACATGCCGGCGAAGGTGAGCAGCAGGGTGCCCGTGCGGCGGCGGCGATCGAGCGCCTCCACCTGGTCGGGGGTCAAGTTGCGCTCTTCGGGGGGCAGGCTCATGTTCGGCATGTCTTCAGGTCCTCGGTGGATTGCAGGACTATTAAATCATGTCGGCGGGGCCGCTGGAAGGGCGCGGGGATGCGCGATTGTATGCTGGAGCCGAGCGCACTTTTCTAGAGAGAGAAGCCAAGGAAATGACGAAATCCTCCGGTTATGCCGCGTACTCCAGCACCACTCCCTTGAAGCCGTATTCCTTTGAGCGCCGCGATCCGGGGCCGAAGGATGTGGTGATCGATATCGAGTACTGCGGGGTGTGCCACTCGGACATTCACCAGGTGCGGGATGAATGGGGCGGCTCGATGTACCCGATCGTGCCGGGCCACGAGATTGTGGGGACCGTGCGCGCGGTGGGGAAGGAAGTGACGAAGCTGAAGCCGGGCGATGCGGCGGCCGTGGGCGTGATGGTGGATTCCTGCCGTGAGTGCGCAAGCTGCCGGCGCGGCCTCGAGCAGTATTGCGAGCAGGGAATGGTGGGCACCTACAACGCGAAGGATCGCAATGGCGATATTACGTACGGCGGCTACTCCGACGTGATCGTGACCGACGAGCACTTTGTGTACGGAATCTCGCCGAAGCTGAACAAGGCCGCGGTTGCGCCGCTGCTGTGCGCGGGGATCACGACGTACTCGCCGCTGAAGCACTGGGGCGCCGGGCCGGGCAAGAAGGTGGGCGTTGTGGGGCTGGGCGGCCTGGGACACATGGGGCTGAAGTTCGCGCACAGCCTGGGCGCGCACACCGTGCAGTTCACCACATCAGCGGCGAAGAAGGAAGACGCACTGCGGCTGGGGGCGGACGAGGTGATTCTTTCGAACGATGCTGTGGCGATGACGAAGCAGAAGGCGAGCTTCGATCTGATTCTTGATACGGTGTCGGCGCAGCATGATCTGGGCACGTATCTTTCCATGTTGAAGCTGGACGGCACGCTGGTGATGGTGGGCCTGCCGGAGAAGCCGCTGGCGCTCTCGACAGGTATCATCTGCGTTCCGCGTCGCTCGATTGCAGGGTCGGGGATTGGCGGTGTGCCGGAGACGCAGGAGATGCTGAGCTACTGCGCGGAGCACAACATTGTCTCGGATGTAGAAGTGATTCCGATCCAGAAAATCAATGAGGCGTTTGAGCGCGTGCTGAAGGGCGATGTGAAGTATCGCTTTGTGATCGATCTGGCTTCGCTGAAGGAGAAATAAAGCAGGCTGCTGTCTGAGGGCGGCCTGCTTTGAATCGCTACGCTGCTGTTTTGGCTACCGGCACCTGGATTTCGGTGACGTAGGATTCATCGTCCTGCCGCACGGGCATGGAGGAGTGCAGGTAGAGCTCGCGGATGGGGCCGCCGACCTGGTAGCCATTGCCGGCGACCCAACGAAGCAGCGCATCGTAAGCCTCGGAGAGGCGCTGATAGGAGCCGTTGTGGATGAAGCTGGCGGCGGTGCAACTGGGCAGCTCGTACACGTGCACACCTTCGGGGGCTTTGATCGCTGACTGCAGGTAGACGCCGGCCTCGGCATCGACGCTCGATTCCTTGTACTCGGGATCGTGCCAGAGCGCGACACACATGGTCATCTGCGACATGTTCGGTCCTAATGCGTTGAACACTCGGGGATACAGCGCGCCGACGGCGGGATAATTGGCGATGGTTTCGCGTACCGAGGCGATCCACTGCTTCGGGACTTCCTTGAGGATGACTTCCTGCGACATGGACTTCTCCTGTTCGATGAGCCGGATGCGACTCTGAATTCTGCCGAGACGGTCGCGCTCCTCCTCCACTCTCGCCTGCTGCTCCGCTTTGCGCAGCAGCAGCATGCCGCGCATCTGCTCCGCCGTGATGTTGTCTGCGAGGCACTCCGCAATCTGCTCGAGGGAAAAGCCCAGGTCCCGGAGAGCGAGAATGCGGTGCAGCCGCGAGAGCTGCGAGGCGGAGTAGTAGCGGTAGCCGCTTTGCGCGTCGACGTGCGCGGGCGAAAGCAGCCCGCGCTCATCGTAGTAGCGAAGCGTCTTGATGGAAACCTGCGAGAGCGAGGAGAAATCGCCGATCTTCAGCATGGTTCGGTTGTAGGGTCTCCAGCGACGGGAGAGTCAAAGAGTTTTTTTCAGCGCATCACATAAATGCCACGGACTGGAGCGTAGTGACCTCGAAGCGCTTGCGGCAGCGCACGTTCTTGCAGCCGACGACATCGTCGCGACGCACCATATAGGACTGCGCCTTGGCGAAGCGGGCGCGGTCACGCTCGTCGGCGTGGCGGGGCAGCGATGATTTTTTGCGCCGGACCAGCCAGGCGATGGCATACTCCTCGGCCTTGCCGCAGTGCGGACAGGTGAGGGTGTGGGTGCGCTGCTCGGGGCGCTCGTCGAAAAACTCGCGTTCCTCCATTGTCGGTACCGTCCTTACTTCGTCCGGGAAAGTATTCCATACTGAATAGGGCGCCTGCCACAAGCCCGCACGCATGGCAAAGAAGAAGAAGGCGGAGTTTTCCGTGACCAAGGCGGTGAAGCGCAATGCGCGCGAGCGCGTGGGCCAGCCGAAGCCGGAGAAAGTGATTGTCAGCGAGCCCGCGCGCGCGCGGCAAGAGCGGCGGCACAGGAAAACGCTCGCGGACTTGCTGCGGCCCGAAGAGTGAGGATCAGCCCGCGGCGAGTGTGTGGGCCGCGTGAGTGGCGTCACGGATGAGATCGGGAAGGCCCACACCGTGCAGCGCATTGCCCACGATCGCTATGCCCGGCAGCCCTGCGATCGAGCGCTCGAATTGCGCGATGCGCGCGACGTGGCCTACCTCGTACTGCGGGAGAGAGCGCGGCCAACGGCGGATGAGGGTGACCTCCGCTGTATCCGGGAGCGCGCCAAGGAATCCGATGAGCTGTTCACGCGCGGCAGTGGCGATCTGCTGATCGGAAAGGTGCGAGAGCTGGTCTGCGGCGGTGTTGGAAAAGAAGGCGCGCAGCAGTGTTGCGTCTTTCGGAGCATGGGCGGGGAATTTCTGGTTCAGGAAGGTGCAGGCGAGCAGGCTGCTGGTATATGTCGCAGTGTCGAGCACGAGAAAGCCGAAGCCCCGTGGAATGCCGCCGAGCCTGGACGGGTAGCCAAGCGCGACGATGAGGCCGGAGCTGGCGTGGGCGGGGAGCACTCGGGCGGCGCGTTGTGCATCGGGCAACGGAAGTTCGGCAAGCAGGCGCCGTGTGGTGTCGAGTGGCGTTGCGATAAGCACTCGATCGAAGTCGTCGCGCGTTTGCGCGGTTTGGACCTGCCAGCCTGCCGGGTGCGGCGCGATGGCGAGCACCCGAGTGGAGAGGCGGAGCGACTTGGCGGGCAGGCGCTCGGCGAGCGCGCTGACTAGCCTGCCGAGGCCGCCGGAGAGCGTAGTGAAGACCGATGATGATGAGGCGCGGCTGGTCTGCTGCAGGCCGTGGATGAGCGATCCGTGCTGCGCTTCGAGCGCTACTAGCGTGGGGAGCAATGCGCGCGCGCTGAGGCGGTCGATGTCGCCACCAAAGACGCCGGCGAGCAGCGGACGGGCGACGGTGGCTGTGACTTCTTCGCCGAAGTGGCGGTGCACGAAGTCAACGACGCTCTCGTCGGCATCCGTCTTGCGGCTGAGGAGCGCGGATTCGCGCAATTCGGCGGCCCGTGAAGGCTCGGCGGCGTAGGCGCGCTTTGCTTCCTCGCTGAAGAGCGGAGAAGCAAAGACAGCGTCCAAGTCGGTGGGGACCATGAGGCGCATGGCATTCGGCAGCGGGGTGAGCGAGCCGTGCTGCGCTATGTAGGTGACGCGGTCGTGATCGTTGGAGCGCACGAGGTGCTGCTCGAGGCCGAGTTCGCATGCGAGCTGCTCTGCCCAGGGTTTTTCCGTGACCCAGGAGTCGGGGCCGCACTCGATGGTGAAGCCGTGGGTGCAGACGGTTTCGATGATGCCGCCAAGGCGGTTGCCTGCTTCAAAGAGCGTGACGTTGGAGGTGGCGGCGTGATCGCGATGCAGAACGTACGCAGCGGTGAGGCCGCTGATGCCTCCGCCGATGATGGCGATGCGCTGCTTCACGGAATCGGGGCTGCAGCGATCGTGTTCGTGGAGAGCCGCGCCAGGGCGGTTTGCGCGAGATCGGCGAGAGCCGCGGTGAGAGTGGGCGAGCCGTTGAGCGACTCGGTGCGCTCGACGCGCAGGCCGATGCGCGCGCCGTAATCACGGAAGGCGATGTCGATGTCGTAGAGGACCTCGACGTGGTCGCAGAGAAAGCCGATGGGCTGGATGAGAACGGCCGTGTGGCCGGCGCGGCGCAGTTCGGTGAGCGTGTCTTCGACGGTGGGGCCGATCCATACGCCGCCCGAAGCTCCCTGACTCTGAAAAGCGAAGGTCCAGTCGGAGGGGCGCAGGCCGTTGGGCGCAAGCTGCGCGGCTACGAGAGATGCGGTGCGGCGGGCCTGATCGGCGTAGGGGTCGGCTGGGTTTCCACCGTCGCCCTGTATGGTGCGCAGCGGCACGCTGTGTGCCGTGAAGAGGACGGGCACGGGATGGCCGAGCTCGGCGACGAGCGCCTGGCGCTTTGCGCGGAGGCGTTCCGCGAAGGCCTGGATGAGAAGCGGGTGGTCGGCCCATTGATCTGTGAAGTCTACGGTTACGTTATCACCGGCTTCGGCGAAGACGGCGCGGCGATAGAGACCGACGCTAGTGCGGGAGTTCTGCGGCGCAAGACAGATGGCGGCGATGGCGGAAACTCCGTCTTCGCGGAGCCGGCGAACGACGGTGGCGATGTAGGGCTTCCAGTTGCGCATGCCGACGTAGACGGGCACGTTGATGCTCTGCTGGAGCAGGTGGGCCTGCTCCATGGTGATGTCGGTGAGCGGGCTCCGGCCGATGAGGCTGTAGCGATGTGTGATTTCGTCCACGACAGCCTGAGGCAGCGGGCGGCCGCTGGTGACGTTGCGCAGGTAGGCAGGAATCTCGTCGAGGGTATCGGGCGTGCCGTGCGCGAGCAGCAGGATGGCGCGGCTCATCGCGAGAAGCCCTTTGTTGCGGCGGCGTATTCGCGGACGAAGCGGACAGCGGCTTGCACATTCTCGACCGGAGTGCCGGGGACGATGCCGTGGCCGAGATTGAAGATGTGGCCGGGGCGGCCTGCGGCCCCGGCGAGAATGCTGTGCACCCGGCTGCGAAGTACATCCTGCGGCGCGAAGAGCGTGATGGGATCGAGATTGCCCTGGACGGCGCAGGCGTGGCCGAGTGCGGACCAGGCGATGTCGAGGGAAACGCGCCAGTCGAGGCCGATCACATCGGCTCCAGTGGTGCGCATGGCGGGAAGAAGGCTTGCCGTATCGACGCCGAAGTAGATGACCGGCACGCCGAGCGACTGGACGCGGCGAATGAATGCAGTGGTGAGCGGCAGGATAAATTCGGAGTAGTCTTGCGGGGAGAGCGAGCCGGCCCAACTGTCGAAGATCTGAATGGCGTCCGCTCCGGCTTCAATCTGCTGGCGGCAGAAGGGCACGAGGACTTCGATGAGCTTCTCGAGCAGCGTGCGGAAAGCGCGGGGGTCGCGATACATCAGCGATTTGGTATGGACCCAGTTGCGCGAGCCTGCGCCTTCGATCATGTAACTGGCCAGCGTGTAGGGCGCGCCGCAAAAACCGATGACGGCGAGCCGGTCGCGGAAATGATCAGCGACGTGGCGGACAGCTTCCGCGACATAGCCGAGCTCGGCCGTGCGATCGGTGCGCAGGCTGTCGATATCGGCGGCAGTACGGATGGGACGATGCACGACGGGGCCTTCGCCGTTGACAAATTCGAAGTCGAGGCCCATTGGCGTGAAAGGCAGCAGCAGGTCGGCGAAGATGATGGCCGCATCGACGCCGAGTTTTTCGGCGGCCGTGACGGTGACCTCCGCGGCGAGCGCGGGCGTGCGACAGATTTCGAGCAGCGAGTGGCGGCGGCGAACAGCCTGATACTCCTCCATATAGCGGCCTGCCTGGCGGAGGAACCAGACGGGCGTGACGTCCACCGGCTGGCGGAGGCAGGCGCGGAGGAAGCGCTGTGCGCCGGTCATGCGGCCGGTTGCGGAGTCGGCTTCGTCAAAGCGAGCTTTGAGGTCGCTGCTGATGTCGGTAGTTGCGATGGGATCGGTCATGAACAGCGGCGGCGCGGCCCGGGTGCTGCGGAGATGGAGAGCGATGCTCCTCGGCCGTATGGCCAAAGTATACAGGG
>DASVAI010000304.1:0-28642 GCA_036376445.1 Acidobacteriaceae bacterium | reverse complement strand
GCGTCCATGTTCTTCTTCATCCGGACCATCGAGATAACCGCAGCCGCTCTCGGTGATTTCAATGATGGGGTGGTTGTATTCCCGGGAGATTTGGGTCACGAGATCGTAGATTCCGCGCGGCCACACTTCGAGACCTGCTTCTGTAAGCGGGCCTTCTGTCGGCATCGCGGCACGGAAACGCGTGTAAGGATCGCGGCCGCCGGGTGAGTTGCTTTCGATCTCGGTGCCGCTGAAGTTGCCGCCCTTCTGAAACTTCTCCTTGCTAGCGTCGGAGACGATACGGCGTGTGTAGTAGTGGAAACCAACCCAGTCCAACGGAGCATAAAGAAGCTTTTCGTCGCCTGGCTTGACGCCCATCACGTCGTACGGTGGCTCTCCAACAAACGCCTTAGGATAGCGGCCGTGCATGGCCGCCTCCAGAAAAAAGACATTATTCATCGCGTGGTAGCGGGCAGCGGCGGCGCGGTCGTCCTCCGAGTCCGTCTTCGGGTATGCAGGAGCCATCTCGTAAGCGCTTCCCACCGTGGCTTTGGGAGAAGCAGCTTTCACTGCGCGGTGAGCCTCGCCCTGAGCAAGAGCCAGCGTGTGCGCTGCCTTGAGGAAGTCGCTGAAGCTTGTCCGGCAAGGAGGAAAGGCGCCCGCTGCGTATCCCATGAAAGCGATGGCCCAAGGCATGTTGAAGGGCGCCCAAACCGTAATCCGATCGCCGAGATGCTTGGCAAGAATGCCGGCATAGTCTGCGAAATAGCTGGCTAACTCCCGGTTTGGCCAACCTCCACGATCTTCGAGCGCCTGCGGAAGATCCCAGTGGTACATGGTGCACCACGGACGGATACCCGCCTCCAGCAGGGTATCCACGAAGCGGCTGTAATGATCCAACCCCTTCATGTTCGGAGAACCAGTTCCTGTGGGCTGAATCCGCGGCCAGGAGATGGAAAATCGATAGCTCTTCAGGTTGAGGTTCTTGGCTAGTGCGATGTCCTGCGGGTAGAGGTGGTATTGATCGCACGCGACGTCGCCCGTTACAGCTCCTCGTACTTTTCCCGGTGTATGCGTGAATCGATCCCATATCGATTCACCCTTGCCGTCCTCGTTCCATGCACCTTCATTCTGATAGGACGCTGTGGCAACGCCCCAAAGGAATCCTTCCGGGAAACGGGCTTCGCGAATCAACGATTCTGGTACGGCTCCGGGTATTTGATCAGAAGAGGTTCGCGCGGCGGCCTGGCTACGATCGCGGTAGAGTGCAGCGCCTGCGATAGCGGCTAGAGAACGAGCTGCGAACTGACGACGGTTCACTATGAACTCCTCGCTTTTTAAGTGCGATGCGGAAACGTTTGCTTTGCCCACCACTATTGCACATTCATCTCGAGAGTCGGCTTCCGTTACCACTTGAGATTTGGAGGAGGGCTCTCTTCAGGTTCGTAGCGGGCTTGTGATTCCGACCTGCGCGTTGTATCGGATGGGCCTGGTTGCAAATGCATCGCGCGCCCGGCGCATTGCGCGGATGCTCGGCTACAATCGCGGCATGGTGACTGGAAATGCATCGCGCCGCAGCAAGAAGGCGCCTCCACCGGGCGAGACCGGGCAAGAGGCGGCTTACCTGCGTTTTCTTTCGGAGAAGCAGGTACCGGTGACGGTGAAGCTGAGGGATGGCGAGAGCGTTTCCGGCTGGATTGAATATTTTGACGACCGCATGATCCGGCTGACGCGAGAAGGAAAGCCGAACCTGTTCATCTATAAGGAACAGATCCGCACGATTACCGAGCAGGGCCGGCGCACGCCGAGGAACGGTGCGGCCCGCGAAGCATCTGAGGAAGCAAAGGAGCCGCGCCGTGATTAGCCAGTTGCCTGACTCGCTGAACCTGGGGCTCGCGGTTCCGGCGGCGGCCATCGCCATCGAGGCCGGGCTGCTGATCCATGACTTCCACGAGCGCGGCGTGCGCACCGAGTACAAGGGCGACGTGGATCTGGTGACGGAGGCGGACCGCGCGAGCGAAAAGCTGATCGTGGAGAAGCTGCACGAGACATTTCCGAGCCATGGGATTTATGGAGAGGAGGGCACGCGCGCGAACCTGGATGCGGAGTACCGCTGGTACGTCGATCCGCTGGACGGCACGACGAATTTCGCGCATGGCTTTCCATACTTCTGCGTTTCGCTGGGGTTGGAGCGCCGGCGTGCGGGACTTGCGCCGGACCAGGACGGCGAGATTGTGGCGGGAGTGATCTATCAGCCGGTGCACAACGAACTGTTTGTGGCAGAGAAGGGAAGCGGCTCGTACCTGAATGGACGGCGGCTGCAGGTGTCGAAGACGGCGCACCTGCAGGAGGCGCTGCTGGCGACGGGATTTCCCAGCCACAAGCGGCACGAGAACCCGAACATCCACTTCTATCAGCAGCTCACGCTGCGCTCGCATGGGGTGCGGCGCGCGGGCGCCGCGGCGTTGGACCTGGCGTACACGGCTGCGGGGCGCTTCGATGCGTACTGGGAGTTCAACCTGAATCCGTGGGACACGGCGGCGGGCGCGCTGATGGTGACGGAGGCGGGCGGGAAGATGACGGGCTTTGACGGCACTCCGTTCCGGTTGGAGAGCAAGGAAGTGCTGGCGACGAACGGTCTGCTGCTGCCGGAGATTCAGCGCTTCTTTGAAGATATGTTTGCGGGGCGGAATATTGAGCCGGTGCCGACTCCCGCGGAGTTTGCGGAGCGGCGGAAGGCGTTTCAGCAGAGATAGACCTTATTTGAGCGGCGCTTCGCGCCGGACTACCCACATCTCTTCGAGATGTAGGGCACCTGCTTCGACTCTTACTCTACGGGCATTTTGCGGTATGGTGTTGGTGCTTGTGAAAGGCCTTACATGACCGCATTGAACTGGGTAATTGCTCCGCTTGCCGCTCTCGCGCTTGCTCTTCCTGCTGTTGCTGTCGAGGCGCCTGCGCTGGTCAAGCGTGACGGGCGTTATGCGCTGATGGTGGATGGCAAGCCGTTCTTCGTACTGGGCGGGCAGATCAATAACTCGAGCTCGTGGCCTGCGACGCTGCCGGATGTATGGCCGACGCTCACCGCGATGCATGCGAACACCATGGAAGCGCCGGTGTACTGGGAGCAGATGGAGCCGCAGCCGGGCCAGTTTGATTTCTCGACGGTGGATGCGCTGGTGACGGGCGCGCGGCAGCACAATCTGCGGCTGGTATTGCTGTGGTTCGGCACGTGGAAGAACGGCGAGGACCACTATGTGCCCGAGTGGGTGAAGACGCATCCGCAGAAGTACCCGCGGATGATCAATGAGCGCGGTGAGCCGGTGCAGGTGCTGTCCGCAAATTCCGATGTGAACCTGGAAGCGGACAAGGCGGCGTTCCGCGCGCTGATGCGGCATCTCAAGGAGATCGACGCGGAGCAGCACACGGTGATCCTGGTGCAGGTGGAGAACGAGTCGGGCGCGATCAACGCGGTGCGCGACCACTCGGTTGCGGCGGAGAAGCAGTTTGCGGGGCAGGTACCAGCGGCACTGGTGAAGGCGCTGGGGAAGAAGTCCGGGACGTGGCGCGAGGTGTTCGGCCCGGATGCGGATGAGGCATTTCAGGCGTACTCGGTATCGCATTACATCGACGAGGTCGCGGCTGCGGGCAAGGCGGAGATGCAGTTGCCGATGTACTGCAATGTGTGGATGCAGTATCCGCATGGCTATCAGATTCGCGGGTGGCAGCGGCCGGGCTTTGATTATCCGAGCGGCGGGCCGGCACAACCGGTGATCGGCATCTGGAAGGCGACAGCGACGCACATCGACATGCTGGGGCCGGACATTTACACCGACGACACGAAGGCCTTCCAGGAGATTCTGTCGGCGTATCACCGGCCGGACAACGCGGTTTGGATTCCGGAGACCGGCCTGGGCGACGGATTTGCGAAAGGCGTGTTTTACGACATGGCGGCGGGCGGGATCGGCTATTCGCCCTTTGCGACGGACCAGACGGGCTGGTCGCTGCAGCCGGGCGAGACTCCGAAGCTGCATACCGAGAATTACAAGCTGCTTGCGCCGATGGACCGCGACCTGGCCGAGTGGATCTTTGAAGGCAAGCTGCACACGGCGACCGAGGAATTGGGGCTGACGGAGACCTCGATCGACCTGGGACGCTGGCACGCGGATATCGGGTTCGGGTCGCGGCAACGCGATGGTGAGCACGCGGCGGGGACGCCGGACCACATGGGGCGCGTGCTGATTGCGAAGATCGATCCGGACACGTTCATGGTGGCGGGCTTCGACGCGCGGGTGACGCTGCGGCTGGCGGATGAGGCGCGGCACGCGCAGATTGTGCGGGCCGAAGAGGGCCGGTACGAGAACGGCGAATGGCATTTTCTGCGCATTCTGAACGGCGACCAGACGGACCGCGGCATCAACATGAAGCATGAGGACACCGTGGTGCGCATCCGGATGGGTACGTACTGAAGGACTTAGCGGAAGCAGCGTTGTTTCGGCGGGAGAGCGGGGCATCCGCGCAGAAAAACGCTGCTACAATTGAGGTGACCCCACCACGCACTGGAGATCGGTTTCATGGCTTACGTTATTGCAGAACCTTGCATCGGTACTAAGGACTCGGCTTGCGTCGATGCTTGCCCCGTCGACTGCATTCATCCCAAGAAGGACGAGGCGGACCACGCCACGGCCGAGCAACTGTTCATCGATCCGGTGGAGTGTATTGACTGCGGTGCCTGCGTGCCGGTGTGCCCGGTCTCGGCGATTTATGCCGGCGACGACCTGCCGGAGAAGTGGGCGAGCTATACGGAGAAGAATGCCTCGCACTTCGGCCGCTAGTAGGTTGAAAGAGTTTTTTGGTTCCAACGCGCAGCCTTCGGGTTGCGCGTTGCTGTTTTAGACTGACCCTCCACCATGAACGCTGAAGCTATCGTGCTGCGCACCTGGCCGATTCGCGAGGCCGACCAGATCGTTGCGCTCTTTACGCGGGAGCTTGGCAAGGTGAAAGGCGTGGCCAAGTCGGCGGCGAAGAGCCGGCGGCGCTTCGGCGGCGCGCTGGAGCCGATGACGTATGTGCGGGCGAGCTTTGTCGAAAAGCCGCGGCAGGAGTTGGTGCGGCTGGACTACTTCGAAATATTGCGCTCGCCGCTGTCGGCGGCGGTGGACTACACGCGGCTGAGTGCGCTTGCGTTCTTTGCCGAGGTGATCGACGAGACGCAGCCAGACCGCGATCCGAATGATGATGTCTTTCGGCTGGTGCTCTCGGTGCTGGAGGCGGCAGAGACGGACAGTGTATGGATGCCGGTGACCTACTTCGCGCTGTGGATGACGAGGCTGATGGGCTGGCTTCCGGAGCTCAAGCGCTGCATGCTTTGCGGTGAGCCGCTGGGCGCGGCGCCGGCGTATTTTCATGCGCTGTCGGACGGGCTGGTGTGCGTGCATCACAAGCGTCTGGCGTCGGGAACGCTGAGCGTGGAGTCGCAGCGGCTGGCAGCGCAGATCTTTCATGTGGCAGTGTCAGGGCTCGATGGGGAGGCATGGTCGCGGGAGCGGGCGCGCGATCTGCGGCGGTTTTCTGTGCAGACGCTGGAGCGGCATCTGGAGCGGCGGCTGACGAGCGCGGCGGCGCTGGTGAAGTTGGGTGGATAGGACTCCCGGATTCTCGGAAGTCGCTTTCGCTTCGACTCAAATTATCGGGCCCCCACCCTACGCTTCGCGCGGAGTAGGGCACCCGGATTGTTTGTACTGCGAGCGGTTGAGTATCCCACCCTTCGCTTTGCTCAGGATGGGGCACCCTCGTTTGTGTTGATGCTGCTCTAGCGCTCCGCGTGTTCTACGGGATGTGCCTCGTGGTCGACGACGGGATCATGCTCCGTGGCGCGTGAGGAGGCGAGGCGGAAGACGCGCTCGCGCGCCTCTTCGCGCTTGATGAAGCGACGGCGGCCGATGAGCAGGTCCTGCAGTGAGACGTAGCCGCGCGGCTGCAGCGTTTCGCGATCGAGCACTGCGAGGCGGATCTGGCCGGTGGTGGCCATCCGCTCGGCTGCGCTGCGGCAGGTCTCGTCGCCGAAGGTGTAGACGGAGGGAAGCTTCTTGAGCGGGGGAGCGTCCTCTTCGGCGACATCGGTCATCGCGTCTTCCACGCTGACCATCTCCAGCGGATCGACGCCGTACTCGCGGGTGAGGTGATGGCCGCGGCGGCCAAGCTTCTCGGTGAGGATGGAGCGCGGCATAATGAGCGATGTGATGGTGTAGGCGGCGATGCAGGCGACGACCAGGGGAAGCAGCGCCGGAAGAGCGTGCGTGAGCTCGATGGAGAAGACGATAGCGGTGAGCGGCGACCCGAGCGCGCCGGCGAGCATGGCGCCCATGCCGATGAGGGCGAGCGTGCCTTCCGGCATGTGGAGCAGGTGCGCCGACAGCGCGCCGAGCGATGCACCGATCATGAGCAGCGGGGCGAGCACGCCGCCGGAGGTTCCGGAACCGAGCGAGAAAGCCCACATGAGCGACTTGAAGATGATGACGCCGAAGATAAGGGCGAGTGTGGCCTTGCCGGCGAGCAGGATGGCG
Source organism: Acidobacteriaceae bacterium (assembly GCA_036376445.1). Taxonomy (GTDB): domain Bacteria; phylum Acidobacteriota; class Terriglobia; order Terriglobales; family Acidobacteriaceae; genus KBS-83. The sequence continues at coordinate 22,097 of DASVAI010000304.1, read as the reverse complement.
ATATTGTCGTAGCCGACGCCGAGGCCGCGGGGGAAGAAGAATCCGCCTACGCCGACGCCGAGTCCGCCGATGGCAGGCCACCACATCCAGTGGACGGGGAGCTTGCCGAACATGTCCTCAAAACCGTACATCATGCGGCTGAGGGCCGCGGCGGCAAGGCCGACGAGCGCGCCGAGTGCGGCGGCGAGCAAGGCGAAGCGAATGCCGCCGGGAATCATCTCGCCGGTGAGCGGGAAGAGCGGACCGGCGCCGAGCCAGATGACGCGGAGCACTGCCGCGGTGACACTAGCGAAGGCGACGGGGACGAGCGAGCGTGGCCGCCACTCGAAGAGCATGAGCTCGACGGCGAGCAGAACGGCGGCGAAAGGCGCGGCGAAGGTAGCGGACATGCCCGCGGCCGCGCCGGCGACAAGCAGCGTGGTGCGCTCGGCGTCCGTGAGCTTGACCCATTGAGCGAGTAGCGAGCCGAATGCGCCGCCGGTCATGATGATAGGACCTTCCGCGCCGAAGGGACCGCCGGAGCCGATGGCGATGGCGGCGGAGACGGGCTTGAGCACGGCGACTTTCGGCTCGACGCGCGCGCCGTTGAGCAGGATGGCCTCGATGGCTTCCGGAATGCCGTGGCCGCGAATCTTGTCTGACCCGTAGCGTGCCATGATGCCGACGATGATGCCGCCGACGATGGGCACGAGCACCATCCAGTAGCCGAGCGAACTGCCGGCGGGGCCGACCATAGCGAAGCTGAAGCGGTGGTAATAGAAGAGGTTAGTGAAGAAGGCGATGAGGCGTAGCAGGACGACGGCCAGCCCTGCGCCGCCGATGCCGACGATGATGGCGAGGCCGGAGATGAGCCAGACGCGGCGGTCGACGGTGAAGTCGCGGAGTGTGGATGCGTGGCTTCTCATCGGGCACCTCGCACGACGGACCGAGCGGCGGAGCGGGAAGCAGGCTCGCGGTCGCTCTCCCAGTGTTCGATGCGGGTCAGTGCTTCGATCAGGTCCGGGCCCATGACTTCGAGCTCGCTCCGGTGATGCGCGGCCAGTTTCTGCAGCAGGCGCGATCCCTTGGCGGTGACGCGCAGGAGAACGCGGCGGGCGTCCGTCTGGTCGCTCGCGCGCTCGAGCAGGCCTTCTTCTTCGGAACGATTGGCGAGCTCAACGACGCTATTGTGGCGCAGGCCGAGGCGCTCGGCTGCGTAAGCGATCGTGGGGACGGCGCCTGCCGGGGCGCCGGCGATCTGGAGCAGCAACTGGTGCTGCTGTGACTGGAGGCCGGCGGCATGCGCGGCCTGCTCACTGAACTGGACAAAAGCGCGAAGGCGATAGCGAAATTCGGCCAGCCGTTCGATGAGGCTTGGCGAGGAGGGATGGTCTTTCATGGATATATCGTATCACGACATATTGTCTCTTCGGATGCCACATTGGCGTTAGATGGGCCGAGTTGTGCAAGGATGAACGGCATGCGCCGTGTGTCTTTGATGTTGATTTCGCTTGTCGTTTCGCTGCCGGGCGTTGCTCAGTATGCGCCGGCAAATGCTGCGTGGAACCAGCCAGTGGCACCGTTCCGCATTGCGGACAACCTCTATTACGTGGGAGTGAAGGGTGTGGCCTCGTACCTGGTGACGACGCCGAAGGGAGACATGCTGCTGGACACCGGCTTTCGCGAGACAGTGCCGCTGGTGGAGGCAAGCATCCGCAAGCTCGGATTTCGCGTGGAAGATGTGCACATCCTGCTGTTGAGCCATGCGCACTCTGACCATGCCGGAGGGTTGGCGGGGATGAAGGCGGCCACGCACGGGCGGCTGCTGGTGAGCCCGGGCGATGCACCGGTGCTGGAGCGAGGCGGCAAGGACGATTTTGCGTTCGCGGATCGAATGCAGTTTCCACCGGTGAAAGTCGATGAGTTGTTGAAGGACGGCGTGCCGGTGACGCTGGGCGGCGTGGAGATGACCCCGCACTTTACGCCGGGGCATACCAAAGGCTGCACGACCTGGACAATGACGGTGCGGGATCGCGGGCAGTTGCGACATGTGGTGTTTGCCTGCAGCCTCTCTACACCTGGCTACCAGGTAGTGAACAATCCGAAGTATCCGGGGATGCTGAAGGACTATCGCGCGAGCATCGCGATGATGCGCGCGCTGCCCTGCGATATATTTCTGGCGGCGCATCCGGAGCAGTTCGGAATGGCGGAGAAACTGAAAGAACTGAAGGCGCATCCGGATGGGCCGAATCCATTTGTCGATCCGGCGGGATATCGTGCGTATCTCGATGACTCCGAAGCTGAGTTGAACAAGAAGGCCGCCATTCAGAGCCGGGAGAAGCATGTTCCAACGCCGGCTGCGGCTGCTCGCTGAGCGCGGCTTCGATTCCCGGCTGGGCTCCGCGTATACTTTTTCTATGTCTATCGTCCGCAACATAGCCGGTGTGGCCAAGGGCATGTCGATCACCTTTGGCGAGATGTTCAAGCCGACCGAGGTGGAGAACTATCCGGACGGGCCGGGGCCGAACCGTGGCGCGCACTTCCAGGATCGCTTTCGCGGCGCGCATGTGTTGCAACGGGACGAGAATGGCCTGGAGAAGTGCGTGGCATGCTTCCTCTGCGCGGCGGCCTGCCCTTCGAATTGCATTTACATCGAGGCGGCGGACAACACCTCGGAGAAGCGGATATCCAGCGCGGAGCGGTACGCGAAGGTCTACAACATCGACTACAACCGCTGCATCTTCTGTGGGTACTGCGTGGAGGCCTGCCCCACCGATGCGATCACGCACGGGCACGGCTTTGAGCTGGCGACGCTGAACGCGACGAATCTGATCTATCGCAAGGAAGACATGCTGGTGCCACAGATTGCGATGCCGGGCGATACCGAGGCGCAGTCGGATTCCATCAAGTAACAGGTGAAGAACGGAGATTGAAGCGATGCATCAATTGACGCGAATGCGGGGCTGAGGAAAGGAGCTCCTGTCCGCTCGCGCCATGTAAGTGCGCATCCCGCTCCGTAACAAACACCTGTGAGGTCTGCCTTGCCATCCATACTCGACATTCTGAAAGAGCGCGTCCTGATCTATGACGGCGCTACGGGCACCAACATCCAGAACCGCCACCTGACGGTAGACGACTACTGGGGCAAAGAAGGCTGCAACGAGCTGCTGGTGCTGTCGCGGCCGGACGTGATCAAGGATCTACACGCCAGCTTCTTTGAAGTGGGCTCGGACATCGTGGAGACGGACAGCTTCGGCTCGACGTCGATCGTGCTGGCCGAGTACGACCTGCAGGACAAGACGCGCGAGCTGAACATTGCCGCCGCGAAGCTGGCGAAAGAAGTAGCGGCGGATTTCTCCACGCCGGACAAGCCGCGATTTGTGGCGGGCTCCATCGGACCCACGACGAAGCTGCCTTCCCTTGGACACATCAAGTACGACGACATGGCCGCGAGCTATCGCGAACAGGCCGAGGCCCTGCTGGAAGGCGGCGTGGACCTGCTGCTGATCGAGACCTCACAGGACCTGCTGCAGGCGAAGATTGCGCTGGCCGCCTGCGAAGATGCCATGAAGACCGCGGGGCGGCGCGTGCCGGTGCAGATGCAGGTGACGCTGGAAGCGACCGGCACGATGCTGCTGGGTTCGGAGATCGGTGCGGCGCTGGCGACGCTGGAGTGTTTCCGGCCGGACATCGTAGGACTGAACTGCGCGACGGGACCGGCGGAGATGAATGACGCCGTGCGCTTCCTGTGTCAGAACGCGCTGGAGCCGATCAGCGTGCTGCCGAATGCAGGTCTGCCGCAGAACGACGGCGGACGCGCGGTGTACAAGCTGACGGCGCAGGAGCTGGCGAGCTATCACCATCGCTTCATTACCGAATATGGCGTGCAGGTGGTGGGCGGCTGTTGCGGCACGACGCCGGCTCATCTGAAGGCGGTGGTGGAGGCGTGCGCGAATGCAACGCCGGCGAAGCGCGAGGTGAAACCGCAGAGCGTGGCGGCTTCGGCGTTCAGCGCGGTGCCGCTTGAAGTGGACGGTCAGCCGGTAGTCGTGGCGGAAGAGATGAACACGACGACCCGCGTGGAGCACTTCCGCAACATGGTGCGCGCCGGGGACTACGACGGCATTCTTGCGCTGGCGAAGCGGCTCTCGACTGAGGGCTCGCAGATGCTGGACCTGTGCTGCGCGATTGTGGGCGAGGACGAGAAGGGCTACATGAACACGGTGCTCGAGAAGATTGCGACACGCGTGACGGCGCCGATTCTTGTGGACTCGACCGAGGCCGATGTTGTGGAAGAGGGTCTGAAGCGCATCCCGGGCAAGCCGATCATCAACTCGATCAACCTGGAAGACGGGGAGAAGCGAACCTCGCTGGTGCTGCCGATGGCGCGCCGCTACGGCGCGGCGGTGATTGCGCTGACCATCGACGAAGACGGCATGGCGCTGACCGCGGACAAGAAGCTCGCAGTGGCGAAGCGCATTTACGCGCTGGCGACGGAGAAATATGGGTTGCGCGGGCAGGACATCATCTTCGATCCACTGACGCTTCCGATCTCCACCGGACAGGAGGAGTACCGCACGGCGGGCATGGAGACGCTCGACGCGGTCCGGCGCATCAAACAGGAGCTGCCCGCAGCGAAGACAATTTTGGGCGTATCGAATATCTCGTTCGGGCTGTCGGCGTATTCGCGGCGCGTGCTGAACTCCGTGTTTCTGAAGGAAGCGGTGGACCGCGGGCTGGATGCGGCGATCATCAACTACGCGAAGATCTATCCGCTGTACAAGATTCCTGAGCGCGAGGTAGAGCTGGCGCGCAAGCTGATCTTCCAGGACACGTCGGAGGGCGATCCGCTGCAGGTGTACATGGCCCACTTCAGCGGCGTTACGAAAGGCGCCGCGGCGGAAGACACCACCGAAGCGGACGCGCTGCTTTCGGATGAAGACAAACTGAAGCAGTTGATCATTCGCGGCGAGCGCACAATCGGCCTAGGTGCGAACAAGAAGACGCTGGAAGAGACGCTGGAATCGGCGTTGACGCGCTACACGCCGCTGGACCTGATCAACACCGTACTGCTGGACGGCATGAAGACGGTGGGCGAGCTGTTTGGCGCGCGCAAGATGCAGTTGCCATCGGTGCTGGATTCGGCTGCGGTGATGAAGGCCGCGGTTGCCCATCTTGAACCGAAGATGGAGAAGGTGGAGGGCACGCAGAAGGGCACGATCGTGCTGGCCACGGTGAAGGGCGATGTTCACGACATCGGCAAGAACCTGGTTGACATCATTCTCTCGAACAACGGCTACAAGGTGGTGAACCTCGGCATCAAGCAGCCGGCGGACGTGATCATCAAGGCGGCGCAGGAGAATAAGGCGGATGCGATCGGACTCTCCGGGCTGCTGGTGAAGTCCACGCTGGAGATGAAGTACGTGATCCAGGACCTGGAGCGGCTGGAGCTTGCGATGCCGGTGATCTGCGGCGGCGCGGCGCTGACGCGCAAGTACGTCGAAGAAGATCTGCGGAAGGAGTACTCGTCTGCGGTCTTTTACGCGGAAGATGCTTTTGCCGGTCTGCACGTGATGAGCGATCTGACCGGAGAAGACGCCGAAGCGGAGAAACGCCTGGAAGAAGGCAAGACGGTAAAGATCTACCCGAAGAAGCCCATTCACGACGAAGAGGCAGCGGCGGCCGCCGATGCTCCACCGAGCACGCAGCGCTCCGCGGTTGTGGCGGATGCGGAGCGGATTCCGGAGCCGGCGTCCTTTGGCGTGCATGTGAAGAAGGACTGGGACCTGGGCGAGGTCTTCCGGTATGTGAACGAGACGGCGCTGTTCAAGAATCAGTGGCAATTGAAGACCGCTTCCGCGACGGATTATGTCCGGCTGGTGGAGGAGAAGTATCGGCCGATTCTGCACGAGCTGCAGGAAGAAGTGAAGAAGAACGGCTGGTTCGAGCCGAAGATCGTGTATGGGTTTTTCCCAGCAAAGGCGGACGGCAACGATGTCGTTGTGTACGATCCGGAGGCGCTGAAGGATGGCGAACGCAAGGAGATTTCGCGCATCACTTTCCCGCGGCAACGCGAAGGACGGAAGCTTTCCATTGCGGACTTCTTCGAGCCGCTCGCCTCGCCGCGCATGGATGTAATCGGATTTTCGGTCGTGACCATCGGCAGCCGGGCGAGCCAGGTGACGCAGAAGCTCTTCGAGTCGGGAAACTTTACGCGCTACCTGTATCTGCACGGGCTCTCGGTAGAGACTGCCGAAGCGCTGGCGGAGCTGGCGCATAAACATATCCGCGAGGAGCTGGGAATTGCGGGTGAGGACGCGCCGCTGGTCAAGGACCTGTTCCACCAGAAATATCAGGGCTCACGGTACAGCTTTGGGTACCCGGCGTGTCCGAACCTGGAGGACCAGACGAAGATCTTCGATCTGCTGCACCCGGAGGAGACCATCGGAGTGCGGCTGACGGAGGGCTTCCACCTGGAGCCGGAGCAGAGCACGAATGCGCTGATCGTGCATCATCCGCAGGCGAAGTACTTCGTGGTTTGACGGTAGCCCGACCTAGTACTCCGCCTGCTGTCCCTTGGCCGGGATGGAAGTTGGCACACCGGGCGTGCCTGCATAGGTGACGAGCAGGACGACGGGTTCGTCGCCGGTTTCGCCGCGGTGCACATCGTCGACGGTTTCGGCGAAGGCCTCTCCTTGGTGAACGACTTTCGTTTTGCCGCTTACCTTGTCGTGCACCGTGAGAGTACCTGAAAGCACATACGCGGCGTTCGGGAACGGATGGGTGTGCCACGGCAACGCAGTGTGCGGCGCAATCGTGAGCTTGAGCATGGTGAGCTGCGGGCGATCCGTTGGGTAATGCGTGTAGGGAGTGCCGTTCCATGAGTGATCGGCCTGCAACAGAACTGTCCTGCCAGCGGCTGCAATTGTGGCCGCTTTTTGCTGCGCCAATGTGTTGGATGGAAAGGTTGCGGCGGCAACAGCGATCAGCGCTGCGAGCGAAATGCGAACCATAGGACGGTCTCCGTGTTTCGATCTGATGTTTACGGATGCGGAATCGAGGCCCGGGACTCTTTCTGCTGCGTTGCCAATGACATTTATGTGGGAGTCTTGAGCAGCAGGTAGCCGCCGGCGAGGCCAAAGAGGAGATCGGGCGACCAGGCGGCGAGGAACGCTGGCAGCATGTTCACGTTGCCCATGGCCTCGAAGGTGCCGGCGACAACCCAGTAGGCGATGGCGACCCCAATCGCGGCAGAGACGCCGGCGAGCGATCCACGCTTGCTGATGGAGAGCGAGAACGGCACGGCGAGCACGGCCATGATCAGGGTGATGAGCGGATAGGCGATCTTGTGATCGAGCTGGACGCGCAGCCGCATGGTGTCAAAGCCGCTCTGGCGCAGGTCATGGATGTAACGCGAGAGCTCAATGAAGCTCATCTCCGACGACTGGCGGTTTTCCTTCTTGAAGTATGAGGGCGGCTCGGGGAGGGTCGCAAAGGTGCTGAGCGAGAAGCGGTCGTAGCTGCTGATCGCTTCGCCCTGGAAGTGGCGATCCCATCCATCTTCAAAGATCCACTGATTCAGGTGCTGGTCCCAGTGCGCGGTGTCGGCAAAGATGCGGCGGGTGAGCGAGAAGGTGTCGGGGTCGAACTCGAAGACGGAGAGATTGGCGAAGCGATCGTGGTCGGGGTCGAAGAACTGGTAGTAGTAAATGCGGCCCGGCTTGCCGGGCTCCTGCTCGCCGAAGATCCACTTCTGGTCGGGACGCAGGAAGGTCTGGGCAGGCCTGCCTTTGATGATGCCGAGCAGGGCTTCCTGCCGGCGATTGGCGGCCGGCAGGTAGCTCTCGTCGAAGAGGAAAAGCGAGATCGCGAGAACGGCCGCAATGACGAGCACGGGCACGATCACTCGATAGATGCTGATGCCGGTGGCCTTCATCGCGATGAGCTCGCTGGAGCGGTTGAGCACCCCAAACGTCACCAGAACGGCTACGAGAACGCCGAGCGGCATGAGGGTGTAGACCATGCTGGGGACAAGGTTGAAGAGATAGGCTCCGACAGTGACGAGAGGTGTCCGGTTACGGATGATGTCGCCGAGGCGCTCGAAAAAGGTAAAGACGAGCATCAGCAGGATGAAAGTGGCGAGCACCATCATGAAGGTGGAGAAGAACTCGCGTAGCACGTAATCGTCGAGGATAAGAGGAAAGCTGCGGCGGCCGGACCGCTCGAGACGGCGCGGGGCATCGAGCCGCGGGAGGCGCGGCAAGCTCACCCTGCCCGCGCGCGCCGCGCTGAAGGTGATGGCAAACGGGGCCATGCCGCCACGGCTGAGCTGGCGCAGCAGGATGAAGCCAAAGGCGGCGAAGATGATGTTGGCTGCCCAGACGCCGAGAAAGGGACTTATCTTGCCCTGGCGCGCAAGCGAAACGCCGGTGAGCGAGAAGAAGTAGTAGACGAAGACGAGCGCGATGGTGAGGACGAAGCCAGCGCTTTTACCGCCGCGGCGAGACGAGAGCCCGAGCGGCACGCCGACCAGCATGAGCACGATGCAGGAAGCGGGGAAGGCGAGGCGCTTATAGAACTCGATGCGATACCAGAGCCCGTGAGGGCTCTGCGACTTGCGGTAGAGCTCCGGCGTGGACATGGCGAGCACGGGCGCATCCGCGTGGCTGATATGGGTGTCTTCCTGATTGCCGATCTGCATCGGAATATCGGCTTCCGAGAAAGTGGAGACGTTGTACTGATTGGGATCGTTGGAGGCGAATTCGTGGCGCGTGCCATTGCGCAGCCGCATGCGCAGCGAGCCCACGCCGTCGTTGACGACGGTAGCCTGCGCCGCGGTAATGATGAGGGGCGATGCGGGATTGCTGAGGTCGGCGAGGAAGACGTGCTGCCACTGCGATGCGCCGACGGAGCCGCGAACGTTCTGCACGTAGAGGACGTAGTTCTTGAAGTCTTCGTAGAAGACGCGCGGCTGAATCTCAAACGAAGCCTGCGAGGTCTTGAGCGCGTTCTCGAGCTCCAGCAGAGACTCTGCAGCTTTCGGCGCGAGATAGAGCGCGTTGAGCAGCGAGACGCCCCAGCCGAGCACGGCGACCAGTGAGACGATGCCGACGAAGCGCCACACGCCGATGCCGGCGGCGCGCATGGCGGTGATCTCGCTATCGGCGGCGAGACGGCTGAGCCCCAGCAGCACACCAACGAGCACGGCCATCGGGATGGTCATGGTGAAAGTGTTGGGCAGAGTGAAGAGAAAGATTTCGCCCATGCTGGCGAGCGACGCGCTTTCGCGCACGATCACGCCCAGGATGTCGGTGAGCGGACGCATGAAGAGAATGAAGGTGAAGAGCGCGCCGCCGATGATGGCGTGCGAGATCACCTCGCTCAGGATGTAGCGTCTCAGGATGCGCACGGGAGCCGGCCTTCGGTTTAGTTTACTGCGTCCTCAGTTCAGACTCGTGAGGGGCGGTGCTGGCAGAGCGACGCCTTCGCGCCGTCATTGAACGACAGATACAGCAGGTCGCTCACTCCGCCTCAGCTACGGGCAGGATGACGATGGCTCGTCTATCGGTCTACCGGGCGTGGCGATAGACGAGGTCCAGCAGCTCGTTGTACATCGCATCAGCCTTGTCTCCGCCGGAGCGGATGGCCTGTGTGGCGCAGTGCTCGAGGTGGTTGCGCATGAGCAGACGGCTGACACCGCGCAGCGCTTCCTGCACGGCGGCGATCTGGACGAGGATGTCGGCGCAGTAGCGTTCCTGCTCGACCATGGACTCGATGCCGCGTACCTGGCCGGCGATGCGGCGCAGGCGGCGTACCGCGGCGGATTTCAGCTCGGGCTCGACTGCGATGGCGTGCTTCTCGTTCGCGGAATTGTTCGACGAGGCTTTCGGTCGGGTCGAGGAATTGACGGCTTTCATGCAGGCCTCCAGCGATGCAGGCGAAGACTGTTCAACAGCACACTGACGGAACTGAGCGCCATGGCCGCACTGGCCACCGCGGGCGACAGCAGGATGCCGAAGGCGGCCCAGAGCGCACCCGCGGCAATGGGTATTGCGAGCAGGTTGTAGCCGGCGGCCCAGCCCAGGTTCTGCTTCATGATGCGGCGCGTCTGCCGCGCGAGCTTGATGGCGGCGACCATGGAGGCGAGATCGCTGTGCAGCAGGATGGCGTCGCCTGCCTCGCGCGCGAGCTCGGTGCCGGATCCCATGCCGATGCCGGAGTCCGCCTGGGCGATCGCAGCGGCGTCATTGATGCCGTCGCCGACCATGAGGACCCGCGCGCCGTGCTGCTGCAGCGCGCGAATCTGTTCCAACTTTTTCTCGGGCGAAAGGCCCGCGTGGACCTGGCGGATGTGGAGAGCGTCCGCGAGCGGCTGCGCGGCGGCGGGCGTGTCACCAGTCAGCATGATGGGCTCGAGATGCAGATGACGAAGCGCGTCGACCGCGGTAGCGGCATCGGCACGCAGCGTATCGCGGCAGAGGAGTGTTCCGGCGTACACGCCGGAGACTGCGACGTGCAGTGGGGTTGCGCCGGGCTCGCCGGATTGCGCGGGCATCGCGATGCCGCGATCTGCGAACAGGCGCGCATTGCCGGCGAGGATTGATGCGCCATCGATGCTGGCTTCAAGTCCCATGCCCGGGATAGCGCGGAAATTTTCTATCGGCGCGAGCCAGAGCGCACGCGACTGTGCAGCATAGAGCACAGCGCGGGCGAGCGGATGCTCGGAGCGTTGCTCGGCCGAGGCAGCGAGCTGGAGGAGGCGTTCTTCCGTCCATCCAGCAGCGGGCAGGATGGCGACGACCTGCGGCTTGCCCTCGGTGAGGGTGCCGGTCTTGTCGAAGACGACGGTGTCGGCGGCGGCGAGGCGCTCGAGCGCTTCTCCGCCTTTGAAGAGCACGCCAAGCTGCGCGCCGCGACCGACGGCGACAGTGAGCGCGGCGGGGACAGCGAGGCCCATGGCGCAAGGGCAGGCGATGACTAGCACCGCGACCGCGATGCTGACCGCGCGGCTGACGTCCAAGAAAGACCAGGCGATGAAGGTGAGAGCCGCGAGCGCGATGATGGCGGGCACGAAGATGGCGCTGACGCGATCGGCAAGCTGCTGCATGGGAGCGCGCGAGGACTGCGCCTGCTCGACCAAACGGAGGATCTGGCCCAGGCGGCTCCCGGCGCCGACGGCGGTGGCACGGTATTCGAGCGCGCCGTCGTAGTTCATGGAGCCGCCGATGAGCGTGTCGCCCGCGGATTTGTGGACGGGCTCGGACTCGCCGGTGAGCAGCGATTCATCGACGCTGCCCGTGCCGCTGAGGATGACGCCATCAACGGGGATGCGCTCGCCGGGGCGAAGGAGGACGACATCATCCGGCAGAACGGTGGTGGTCGGAACCTCTATTTCGCGTCCGTCCTTGAGGATGCGAGTGCTTGCAGGGGAGAGCTCCGCCAGGGCGCGAACGGCATCGAGCGCGCGCTTGCGGGCGCGGCCCTCAAGCCACTTGCCGAGCAGCAGGAACCCGAGGATAAAGAGAACGGAGTCGTAGTAGAGCGCGGGCTGGATGTGATGGCGCAGCAGCGATCCAGGCCATAGCGTTGCGATCGCAGACGAGGTGAAGGCGGCAAGCGTGCCGAGCGCGACCAGCGTGTGCATGTTGGTGGCGCCATGACGCGCCGCGCGCCATGCCTGCCGATACACACTCGCGCCTGCAGTCATCATGCCGAGGAGCGTGACAAGGCCGAGCGCCACGCCAATCGCAACCGGATGCGACGCCGGGTACATGCTGACCATCATCATGACGGCGCCTCCGGCGATGGTGGCGAGCGCAATGGCGAACTGGCGCTTTTCGTTTCTCGGGCTATCGTCGTCATGCATGTGGTCATGAGCGACGGACGCATCGGGCTCGCCGGGAAGCCCAGCTTCGTAGCCGGCTTCGTCGACCACGTTCACGAGGTCGCGGAGCGAGGAGCGCGCAGGTTCGTACATAACGCGCGCGGAGTGGGCGAGCAGATTGACGGTGGCATCCACCACGCCGGGCGCGGCGCGCAGCGATCGCTCGACGTGCGCCTGGCAGGCGGCGCAGGTCATCCCCCGAATGGGGAGGACCGCCGTTTCGACCTGTTGCGTGGTCGCTTTATTCGACAAGATGCGCCTCGAATCCCGCTTTGCGGATTGCAGCGAGATACGTGTCCGGATTGGAGCTGTCTGTATGGAGGCGCGCCGCGCCGACGCGGACCTCGTCGACCCGAGTCCCGGGCACCTGGCTGAGGACGCGCGTGACGCGCTGTACGCAGGCGCCGCAGTGCATGCCATCGATCTGGAACTGAAGCTCGGCAGCCATGTACCTATACCCCCTATAGGTATAGGATGCACCAACAACCATAAGGATGCAAACGCTCAGTCGCCTTCAGTGGCGGCCTCGGGCTCGAATCGATAGCCGATGCCGCGCACGGTGCGCAGAAAGACGGGGCTTGCAGGATCGTCCTCGATGTATCGGCGAAGGCGCACGATGAAGTTGTCGATGGCGCGGGTGTCGGTGTCCTCGCGCATGCGCCATACCTGCTCCAGCAGCTCCTTGCGGGAGACAGTGCGCCCCTGGTGGCGAACGAGGTAGCGGAGCAGGTCGGTCTCCATGACGGTGAGGCGGATGGCTCGATCGTCGACGTGCAGCTCCAGCGCGGCGAAGTCGATGGTGCGTCCGGCGAAGGAGTAGGGGACCTCCGTTTCCGCCGAGGCGTTGCCGGCTTCGCGGCGCTGCCAGGCCCAGCGGCGGAGCAGGCCATGGAGGCGCGCGAGCAGGATGGAGAGATCGAATGGCTTGGGGAGGTAGTCATCTGCGCCGGCGGCAAAGCCTCGCAGCACGTCTTCGGAGCGGCCGCGCGCGGTGAGCATGAGAACAGGCGTGCGGTCGTCGCGCTCGCGCAACTGCTCGACCACGGAGAAGCCGTCGCAGCCGGGCAGCATCACGTCGAGCAGGATGACGTCAATATCGGAGCCGGAGGAAGCCATTTCCAGAGCGGTTTCGCCGTCGCGCGCGATGCTGGCGCGATAGCCTTCCGCTTCCAGATTGAATTTGAGCCCCTGGGCCAGATGCTCTTCGTCCTCCACGATGAGGACGTGGGCCGCGCTGCTCATACAGCGGCACCGCCTTCCAGGCTGCCGCCGGGCGTGAGGATGCGGGGCAGTTGCAGATGGATAGTGGAGCCGCGGCCTTCGCCGGCGCTTTCGGCAAAGGCGTCGCCGCCATGCTGGCGCGCGATGGAGCGCACGAGGAAGAGGCCTAGTCCGGTGCCCTTGACGCGCAGGATGCTGCGATTGGGCACGCGATAGAAGCGGCGGAAGATGCGCTTGAGCTGTGGTTGCGGAATGCCGAGGCCCTGGTCCGCGATGCTGACCATCACCCAGGCATCGCTTTCCACCGAGAGCACGATACTGAGCTTTGCTCCATCCGGCGAATACTTGACCGCGTTGTCGATGATGTTCATTACAGCGGTGCGGAGTTCCTCAGGGTTGCCGGCGACGGCAAAGCTGGTGCCGGGCTGCAGTTGACGGCTCTCCACGTGGATGGCCTCAGGGTCGAGATGATAGCGGGAGATCGCAGTGTTGGCGGCGTCACGGACGAGCTGGTCCATATCGACTCGGACGCGGACCCTGCTGCGGACGCGCTGCGCAATTTCGCCGGCCTTCAGTACCTGTTCGACGGTGGCCATCAGGCGGTCGGTGTCATCGCTCATGACGCCGAGGAACTCCTGCTGCTGCTCGCGCGAGATGTCGCGGCGGCGCATGGTATCGAGATAGAGGCGGATAGAGGTGATCGGCGTTTTCAGCTCGTGGGTGACGGCGTTGAGGAAGTTGTCCTGCTGCTCGTTGCGGCGGACCTCGCGGACGAGAAAGATGGTGTTGAGGATGAGTCCGGCGATGAGCAGGCCGAAGAAAGGGATTCCGAGGATGACCAGCTCGAGGCGACGCCAGTTGAGAATGATCCAGCCGACGTTGAGCGCAACGGCAACGCCGACGAGACAGACTCCGAGTGCGATGAAGAAAAACATCGCACGACCGCGCCGCGTGATCCGCATAGGGCTCAAAGAAAAGTATATCGAGCGCCTGCGGGAGGAGGTCGCGCACGAGGTGCGCATAGAAAAGCCGCCTCTCGCGAAGCGGCTTTGTGTGATCGATGGGAATGTTGCGATCAGGCAGCGCCGGCGGGACGCGGATTCGCAGGATCGTACTGCGCGATCTTTACCTGCTTGGCGAGGCCGAGCTTCTTGAGCAGCCAGATGCCCCAGTAATTGGGATCGAGCTCGTACCAGGCGAGGCCGTGCCGCGCGGAGACGGGATGCGCGTGATGGTTGTTGTGCCAGCCTTCGCCGCCGGTAAGCAGAGCAACCCACCAGAGGTTGCGGGATTCATCGCGCGTCTCGAAGCGGCGCGAGCCCCACATGTGCGTGGCGGAGTTGACGAGCCAGGTCGCGTGCAGGCCAAGCGTGGTGCGCAGGAAGATGCCCCACAGCACCGCGGGCCATCCGCCGATCGCGAGCAGCGCGAGGCCAACGGCGACCATCGGCACCCAGTGATAGCGGCTCAGCCAGCGGTGCACGGGATCCTTGGCGAGATCGGGCGCGTAGCGTGCGAGCAGCGCGGTTTCGTGGTGCAGGGCGTCGCCCTTGAGAATCCAGTCAACGTGCGCCCACCAGCCGCCGTCATGCGGGGTGTGGGGGTCGCCTTCATGATCGCTGAGCTGGTGATGGACTCGATGCGTGGCCACCCAGAAAATAGGCCCACCTTCGAGCGCGAGGGTGGCGCAGGCGGTCATCACATATTCGACCCACTTTGGCACTTTATAGCCGCGGTGGGTGAGCAGACGGTGATAGCACATGCCGATGCCCACGTTGATGGCAAGCACCCACAGCACCAGCGCGCAGATGAGCGCCTTCCAGCTGAAGAAGAAGAGGGCGGCAATCGCGCCGATGTGGAAGGCAAGCATGAAGAGGGTGGTGACCCAGTTGCGGCGGCCATCCTGCGTGGCGCGGCCCAGCACCGGAACTTCCTGTTTGGAGCTGGTGCGGGCGGCGGAGCGCGCGGCGGCCTTGGTCTCGGGGGCAATCTCTACGAGCATGTGATAGGAACCTTTGCGAGAGGACTGGATGTCCCTCTCTTTTGAAGCTAACAGCCGGCCGGGCGGGGTCCGCGTAAGAGTTTTGTAATCGCAGTACGCTGGTAAGTGTGAGACAAAGGTCGCGGAGATCTATTACGGGATGAAGCACGAAAGCTTTCTGGGTCTTGTACTTGTGACGGCCAGCCTTGCCGGCGCGCAGCAGGCGATCGATCTGCCGACGAGCAAACAACTGATGCCGGTGCCTGGCGCGCCGCAACGAACGAACAGCCTGCCGATGGCAATTGCGGCATCGCCGGACGGCCGTTACCTGGCGCTCCTGAATGCGGGCTATGGGACGTATGAGTCGGAATACCAGCAGTCGATTGCACTGCTGGACACGACGAGCGGGAAGGTGACGGATTTTCCGGAGGCGAGGACGGCGCCCGGCATGCCGCAGACGTTGTATCAGGGGCTCGCGTTCTCTCCGGACGGCACGCACCTCTATGCATCGTTCGATTCGCTCTCGGCCCCGGTGGCGCACACCTCGAAGGAGACGGGGAACGCGATTGCTGTGTATCGGGTCGAGGCGGGGCGGGTCACGCCGGAGCGGCTGATTCCGATCCCGCTGCAGAAGCTGGCAGCCGGGCGGGCTCAGAATCGGATGGAGTCGCCGGTATCTGAGGGGCAGGCGATTCCAGGGCCGGCGGGCTTGGCAGTGGTGAAGGGGCCGGGCGGCGAGGAGCAATTGCTGGTGGCCGATATGCTCTCCGACGATGTGCTGCTGATCGACGCAAAGAGTGGTGCACTGCGGCATCGCTTCGACCTGGCGACGAGCGCAGTGGTGCCGTCGCAGTATCCGATTGCGGTGGCGGCATCGCGTAACGGCGCCCACGGTTTTGCGGCGCTGTGGAATGGATCGGCTGTGGCGGAGCTGGATCTGCATTCGGGCAAGGTCATGAGCACGATCTCGTTGCTGCCTCCGTCGGAGGCGACAGCGCCCGGCTCGCATCCGTCTGCGCTTGCGCTCTCGCCGAACGAGAAGACGCTGTATGTGGCGCTGGCGAATCGCGATGCCGTCGCCGCGGTGTCGCTGCGTCATGGAAGGATGAGGCTGGCTGGGATGTTCGATACGCGGCTCCCGGGGCAGACGTATTTTGGCGGGGAGCCGAATGCGCTGGCGGTGAGCCGGGATGGACGGATGCTCTACGCAGCAAATGCCGGCACGGATTCGGTGGCGGTTTTCCGCACGCGCGGACTGCACCACAAAACTCCGAAGCAGGCGGAGGGATTTATTCCGACGGAGTGGCTGCCGACCGGGCTTGCGATGAATGCGGGACATCTCTACATCGCGACGGGCAAGGGCAAGGGGACGGGACCGAACAATAAGCCCCAGGGGCGCGTTGCCGCGGTAAAGTACCTCCGAGGCAAATCCTCGTATATCGCAACGCTGCTATATGGGTCGGTGGCGTCGGTGGATCTGGCGCAGGCAAGCACCCACTTCGCAGAGCTGACGAAGCAGACGGTCGCGAGCAACATGCAGGATGCCGCGGCGGTGCATATCCAGTTCCAGAGCGGACACAACCCGATCCGGCACGTGATCTACATCATCAAGGAGAACCGCACCTACGATCAGATCTTCGGCGACCTGCCGGCGGGCAACAACGATCCGAGCCTGACGATGTATGGCAAGAGCATCACGCCAAACGAGCACAAGCTGGCCGAGCGCTTCGGCATTCTCGATAACTTCTATGACTCGGGCGAGGTGTCGGGCGACGGGCATGTGTGGTCGACGGCGGCGATTACGAGCGACTACACGGAACGGACGTGGCAGCAGGCATATCGCGGCAAGGAGCGGGTCTACGACTTCGAGGGTGTGGTGGAGAACGGCTTTCCGCTCTCGGAGAAGATTCCGGATGTGAATGAGCCGGAGAGCAGTTATCTATGGACCAACCTGGCGCGGCACCATAAGACCTACTTCCATTTTGCCGAGTACATTGCGACGCACTTCTGCGGCGAGAGCGAGCCTGGGCCGCGGCAGAGCCCGACGGCAGGTACGCCGGAGCCGGAGCGGCAGCACTGCACGAGGAACGAGATTCGGATGGGCCAGCCGGTGCCTGAAAACTATGGCGGCGGCACGAGCAAATATCCGTGGGCGATTCCGCTGATCGCGGAGAATGTGGCGACGAAGCCGGAGCTGATGGGGCACTTCGATCCGGAGTATCCGGATTTTGAACTGACCTTTCCGGACCAGATGCGCTTCGAGGAGTTCAACAAGTATTTCCAAAAATGGGTGGCGGATCGCAAGCAGGGTCACGACACGATGCCGAACTTCGTAATGCTGCGGCTGCCGAACGATCACACGGCGGGCACGCGTGTGGGATCGCCGACGCCGAGCGCGTCGGTGGCAGACAACGACCTCGCGGTGGGGCGCGCGGTGGAGGCGGTGTCACACAGTCCGTACTGGGATGACACAGCGTTCTTCATCCTGGAAGACGATGCGCAGAACGGCGCGGACCACGTGGATGCGCATCGCAGCACGGCACTGGTGATCAGCAAGTACGCGCCGCGCCAGGCCGCCCCGCTGGTGGACCACCACTTCTACACGACCGTGAGCATGGTGCGCACGATGGAGGACCTGCTGGATCTTCCGCCGATGAACAATAATGATGCTTTTGCGCCGCCGATCGCGAGCGTGTTTGGGGGTGCAGGCGATCAGCCGCCGTATGACGCGGATTACTCAAACCGCGACAACGGGCTGATCTATACGGCGAACAAGCCCTCGGCGCCGGGGGCGAAGGAGTCCGGCAAGATGGACTTCCGGCACGAGGATCGCGCCGATCCGCAAAAGCTGAACGTGATCCTGTGGAAGGACGCGAAGGGCGACACGCCGGTGCCTGCGATGCTGCTGGCTCCGATGAAACGGCATAAGGATGATGACGACGATTAACGTTTGTCGGTGCGCTTAAATGCCGGTCATCGAATAGCAAGCCGAAGAGGGCCGATATTGAGAAAAATCGCCACTGGTCTTTTTCGCGATCTGCCTAGCCACCTGGTGCTGTCTTGCTCTCGTCCTTTTCATGACGATTGTCAGGCAGGGGTTCAGCGGTGTAGGCCCGAAGCTGCTCCACTTAGCTGGAACAACGAATCAGCTTGGCTTGCAATCCGGCAGCTTGGTTATCTGGAGATTCCTAGGGCTGCTGTTCATCACAATAACGGCAAATTACTTCCGTCGACGAAAAGGAGCTATCACCAACAGCTGATGGTTAACTGGCCTGAATTGGCTCTGGCTATTCACATTTCACCCGATTATCCTGCGAGGCGATGATCTGCCACGTACTGCCGCGTTTCAGCCACGTATCCGTCCAAACCTGGCATACCTTTGCGCTCGGCTGGGATTTGTCTTTGCCGACGGCATGTTCACGGCCGTAGACGACAGCGAGTGTGTCCCCGAAGAAATGCACTTTAGCCTCATCGAGTCCGCAATTATGAGCGGTGCGTGTGCTTTTCTCGTCTCTCAGTTCATCGGCTTTTGTGAAGCGCGCGCCTTGCGTCGACGTGCCTTGGAAATCATCAGCAAGCAGACTGTCGACGACACTGTTATCAACGCAGACGCCTTCAGCCCACTTGCGTTCCATGTCGATCATGTATTTTGCGGCCTTATCATCTGCGGACGCCCAGTGACTTTGCTGTGCTTGCGCCGGGACGAGCGATAGGATCGCTCCAATTGCCACTGCGAAGAATCGTAAATCCAATTGAGCCTCCAGTAGGCAACCAAGATAGCAGTGCGATCGATTAGGTGTGTATGGAGGCTCGAGAATGACGAGTTGCTTGGTTCACAGGACGGCGCTTCTGGCGAACTGAACGGTCAGGTATCGTCCGGTAGATCGAAAAGGTGAGAACCGAGTGTCGCCGAATTGAAATTCGCCAACCAACCGCCTCTTCAGCCGACGAAATCTACCTTCACCGGTTGCGGGATGATGCCGCGCTCGTGGCCTAGCTCGAGCAGCTTACGGATCGCCTGCCTGCCATCTTCGCCGTAATTCAGGGTGCGCTCATTCACGTACATGCTGACGAAGCGGTTGGCGAGCTGTGTGTCGAGGTCGCGAGCGAACTGCATGGCGTAGGCGAGCGCTTCATCGCGATGGTCGAGCGCGTGCTGGATGCTTTCGCGCAGCGCTTTGGTGACGACGCGCATGGTCTCTTCGCCCAGGCTGCGGCGGATCGCGTTGCCGCCGAGCGGGAGGGGCAGGCCGGTCTCCTCGCGCCACCACTGGCCCAGATCGAGCACCTTATGCAGGCCGCTGGCCGCATAGGTGAGCTGGCCTTCATGGATGATGAGGCCGGCGTCGTGTTTGCCGGCGACGACCTGCGGAATGATCTGATCGAAAGGCACGACGGCGGTCTGCACGCCGGGCGCGAAGAGCTTAAGGGAGAGCGCGGCCGTGGTGAGCTCGCCCGGGATGGCGATGCGGACGTGTTTGATCTCATCGAGTGAGAAGCGGCGGCTCGAAACGATCATGGGGCCGTAGCCCTCGCCCACACTGCCGCCGCAGGCCATCAACGCGTAGTTGTCCTGCAGGTAGGGGTAGGCGTGAAACGAGATCGCCGTAACATCGTAGAAGGCTTCTCGGATGGCCTTCTGGTTGAGCGTTTCGATGTCGGTGAGGGTGTGAGTGAACCGGAGGCCAGGCACGCGCACCTTGTTGGTGGCGAGCCCATAAAACATGAATGCGTCATCGGAGTCTGGCGAGTGGGCGATGCGGATCTCGCGAACGCCGGCTGGGTTATGTTCCAACTGCGGGGTGGTGCTCACGCTGCGTATAGTCCTTTCCTGCGGTGAATCGATGTCGTTCTATTCGGTGCGCGCGGCGCGGTTCGAGAAGGAGGCGAAGACCTGCGCGCATGCGGCTGCTGCGACGACTTTCGCGGCGTCGGTGGCGAGGAATGGGATCACCGATTCATGCATCAGTACGGAGAAATCTGTGTGCGCCCACATGCCGAGCCACACGGCGCCAAAGGCGAGCAGCATGAGATCGCCGACTGCGGCGCCAGCGATGGCGTAGACGAGCTTGCGTTTGCCGCTGCGATAGATCAGTCCGGCAGCGGTAGCGGCGAAAGGCGCGGCCATCAGGTATCCGCCGGTGGGCCCGAAGAGCTGGGCGATGCCGCCGGGGCCATGCGGGCTGAAGACCGGCATGCCGGCCGCGCCTTCGAGCAGGTAAAGGCAGAGCGCGGCGAAACTGAGCTGAGGAGCGAGGACTAATCCGAGCAGCAAAACGGCGAAGGGCTGCAGCGTGATGGGCACCGGCGTGAAGCCGAGCGGGATGGAAATGTGCGCGCAGAGCGCTACGAATGCGGTGGCCGCGACGGCGATTCCGCCCTGGAGTGCGAGGCGGCGCGCGCCGCTGAGTGCGGCGTTCGGTTGTTGTACAGCGGCGGTTTGCTGGATCATGGATTGCGTCTCCTGAACCCCGAGCCTTGCTTCAGGGATTCTCCTGCTTCACTTCGTTTTCGCCCGCGGCAGCGGATTCGGCTGTTAACTGCGCGCGGTCGCGGCGGATATGCCGCGCCACCGAGATGGCTGCCCACAACAACGCGCAAAGGCTCACAACGAAGACAGCAAACAACCATCGCATGCGTGAGGGCTCAGTCCTTCCGATGCTTTGTCAGAATAAAGCATTTTCGCCGACGGTGGAGGCTGTCAGCGGAGGCCGGCGGCAATCCAGTCGAGGTAAGCGGAGCTGCCCCCGGCTACTTCCAGGACGAGGAACTCCGGCAGCTCGTAGCTATGCAGCTCTGTGAGTCGTTCGCGAAGCAGTTCAATATGCTGCTGGTCGGTCTTGATCAGGAGCAGCGACTCGTCCGCCGATTCGACAGCGCCCTGCCAGCGATAGATGGAGCGAACATTGTCGAGGATGTTCACGCAGGCGGCCAGGCGCTCTTCGATCAGTGTGCGCGCGATGCGCTCGGCCTCCTCCCGGTTCGCAGTGGTGGTGATGGCGAGACGTGCGATGGTCATGCGGAACGCCCTGCGTTTATGCCATGTGCGTAAGCGGCACGGTGTGCGGAAGCGGTGCGATGTGCCATACAATCTTCGGCGAGCAGCATCTCACGCAGGGACGCTGCGCGCAGTGGTTGAGGCGTGGAGAGAGACAGGAGAGATATGGCCACAGAGATCAAGTTCGGAACCTCGGGCTGGCGAGCCATCGTTGCGGAGGAGTTTACGATCGCCAATATACGGCGCGCGGTGACCGGCATTGCGAAATATGTTGCGAGCCAGCCGGGGAAGCACCGCATCCTGGTGGGACGCGATCCGCGCTTCATGGGCGAGATGTTTGTGGACGAAGCGGCGCGGCTGCTGGCGCAACATGGCGTGACGCCGGTGGTGATTCCGGAGGCCGCGCCGACCCCTGCGATTGCGTACGCCATCCGGCGGCAGAAGGCGAGCGGAGGAATTAACTTTACGGCCTCGCACAATCCGCCGGAGTACAACGGCATCAAGTTTTCGACGCCGGATGGCGCGCCGGCCCTGCCCGAGACGACGCAGCAGATCGAGGCGGCAATACGCGGGCTGGGCGATGAGCCCGTGCCGCAGGGGAAGAAGCTCGATAAAACCGAGACGCTCGATGTGAAGCCGGACTATCTGAAGCGGCTCGGCGAGCTGGTGGACTTCAAGACCATCCAGGCCGCGAAGATCAGAGTAGTGTTCGATCCGTTCTGGGGAGCCGCGCGCGGATATACATCGGATCTGTTGCGCGAGCACGGTATCGAGGTGAGCTGCGTGCACGACTATCGCGATGTGCTCTTCGGCGGACACGCGCCGGAGCCAGACGATCATCTGCTCGGCGATGCGAAGCGCGAGATCGAGAAAACTGGCGCACGCATCGGTATTGCGACGGACGGTGATGCGGATCGCTTCGGCGTGCTGGACGCGGACGGCACATTCATTCAGCCGAATTATGTGATCGCGCTGCTCTTCGAGTACCTGATCGAGACGCGTGGCTGGAAGAACGGCGTAGCGAAATCGGTGGC
>DASVAI010000302.1:0-12351 GCA_036376445.1 Acidobacteriaceae bacterium | reverse complement strand
AAGCCGCCCTGGGCCGACGTACGCGGCTGGACAGGGCGGCACGTAGCTTGTGCGGCCATCCGGGGTCCATGCACGGCCGTTCGATCGCGATGAAGTAGGCGACAGAAACGGCGAGAACGCATGGCAGGATCAGCACGCTTTGCACCAGGAAGTTGGTCAGCAGGTCGTGTGTGACAAGCACACGGCGGCTGACCTTAAAGATCAACGCGATGATGTAAAAGTGCCAGAGATAGATCGAATAGCACATGCCGCCAATGATAGCCAGCGATTCGATCGTGAACAGTCGATGGAGCCATATGCCGCGGAACGCACCGACAAAAGCTAATACGATCAGGAGCGGCTCCAGGGAATAAAGCAGAAAGTGATTCGTGAGCAACAGGATGCACCAGGCGATGCCGCTTGCCAGATCCCACCACCATGATTTTTCCCATGAGGACATGTCGGTGACATAGAGATCACTGAGCAGGATGCCTGCAAGGAAGTATTGCAACCACCAGCAGATCGAGGCCCAAAAGCGCGAACTCTCGCCCACTTGGCCGAAAACGAATGATTCAAGTGCCGCCGGTATCGCAATGCAGATCGCGCCAAGCAAAACGCGGCGAAACCAGCGATTGCGAACAACAAAGATAAGTGTGAGCAGCGGCACGAGGAGATAGAACTGCACCTCCATCTCTAGTGTCCAGGCGACAGGATTGATCACCCCGGCGCGTCCGAACAAGAATCCGTGCAGATACACGGCGCTGGCTGCGAAGTGAGGCAGCACTTCGCTTATGGGAACACGGGCATACAGCACGATAGAAGCCGCGCAGATCGCGATGTTGATCAAATATGGCGGTTCAAGCCGCGTAAGGCGCCGGAGATAATAGCTGCGCAGCGATGGCTTCGGTTGCCCAAGCAGGTAGTGCCGAGCAAAAGGTCGGCCGAGAATGAAGCCGCTGATCACAAAGAAAATCCGCACACCGATATCGCCTCGCCCGAAAAATCCAAACAGACCCTCGTACCAGCTTCGTGTGGCGAAATGCGTGCCGCTCTTCGTAGTCACTTCTGCGCTGAGATGGAAGAGCACCACGAGCACAATCGCGACGAAACGAAGGCCGTCGATCTCCGGAATCCAGGACGAGCCGGAGGTGATCCGTCGGAGGCTCCACGACCGGCGTTCGATGGCGCCAAGCCGCGTGTCAGTTGAGGGCAGCATGCGTGACCTTACTGTACTATCAAGCCTGTGAGCGTTATCGCATCCGCTACGATACAGCCGTTACCACACAAGGAGATGAACCGAGTACATGCCCAAGCCGCTGGTGCTGGCCATTCTGGATGGTTGGGGATATCGCGCAGAGCGCGAAGCGAATGCAATTGCGCAGGCGCGCAAGCCGAATTACGACCGGATGCTGCGTGAGTTTCCCAACACACTGCTGCATGCTTCCGATCACTTTGTGGGCTTGCCGGACGGACAGATGGGCAATAGCGAAGTCGGCCATCTGAACATCGGGGCGGGCCGCGTGGTTGCGATGGACATCACACGCATCGACGCCATGATTGCGAATGAGAGCTTCTACGAGCATCCGGAGATCGTGCGCGCGATTGACCACGCCTGCGAAGGAGGACGGCAGCTCCATCTGATGGGGCTGCTTTCCAACGGCGGGGTGCACTCGCAGCAGGCGCATCTGCTTGCGCTGCTGCACGCGGCAAAGATGCGCGGGGCCGAGCGCGTGTATGTGCATGCCTTTCTTGACGGCCGCGATACGCTGCCGACCAGCGGCGTGGGCTATCTGGAGAAGCTCGAGCAGACCATGCGCGAGCTGGGCGTGGGCAAGCTGGCGACGGTCAGCGGCCGCTATTACGCAATGGACCGCGATCGCCGCTGGGAGCGCGAACGTCTTGCATTCGATGCGATGGTGAACGGCACGGCGGAAGGCGGCGCGCATCGCGACGCGATCACTCGCGTGAAGGAGAGTTACAGCCAGGAGGTGACGGATGAGTTCGTTGTGCCCTTCGTGGTTACCGAAGCTGCGGGAGCGCCGGTTGCGCGTATCCGCGATGAGGACTCATGTATCTGCTTCAACTATCGCGCGGACCGTGTGCGGCAGATCACCCGGGTGCTCACCCGCGAGAGTGGTTTGACTGCTGACGGTGGCCGCGAGCTGCCGGGCGCGGAGGACCTGGATCGAATCATCCCACGATCCGAAATCCCGAAGAACCTTCGCTATCTCACGATGACCCAGTACGACAAGCTGTTCAAGCTGCCGATGATCCTGCTGCCGGAATCGATGGAGAACCTGCTGGCGAACCGGCTCGCCGCGGCGCAATTGCGCAACCTGCGCGTGGCGGAAACGGAGAAGTACGCGCACGTCACGTACTTCTTCAACGGCGGCATCGAGAAGGAATTTCCCGGGGAGGACCGGCAGATGGTGCCGTCGCAGAAAGTCGCCACCTACGATCTTGCTCCGGAGATGAGCGCTCGCGGGATTGCAGACATTATCAGCAAGACGGTGTCCGATACGGCGTTTCCATTCATCGTCGTGAACTTCGCGAACGCCGATATGGTGGGCCATTCCGGCAAGCTGGAGCCGACGATTCGTGGCGTGGAGACAGTCGACGCCTGCCTGGGACAGATCTATGCAGCGTTGCGGCAGGCCGGCGGATCGATGCTGATCACGGCAGATCACGGCAACGCCGAGCTGCTGGTGGATCCGGTGACCGGCGGGCCGCACACGGCGCACACCACGAATCCGGTGCCATTCCTGCTGGTCAGCGAAGATGCAAAGCAATACAGTCTGCGCGAGGGCGGATCGCTGCGCGACATTTCGCCGACCGTGCTCGCGATGCTCGGGCTCGAGCAGCCGGCGGAGATGAGCGGAGCCGACCTCCGGCTCAAGCTGTAGGGCGGGGCTTCCGTCCTGCTGCGGCGAGCTCTCTGCGGAAGCCCGCGATGGTCCGCTGCTTCAGCTTTGCTATTTCCAGACCGCGGGGTTCGAGCGCCTGCTCGAGCCGGCGGACGGGATCCGTGGGGGCATCTTTCGTCGAGGCGAGCGGCCATGGCTTGCAATCGATGATCGTCGGGCCCACGCCGCGCCTTGCGCGCTGGATCGCCTCTTGCGCCACACGGTAGATGGCGATGACGTCGTTGCCGTCTACGGGAATGCCGTACAAGCCAAGCGGCTCCGTGCGGCGCGCGCTGCTGACCTCTGCCTCGGCCGCGGTTTCAATCACGAACACGATGCCAAGCTTTTCCAGTGCAGCATAGGCGAGGGACGAACGCAGCCCGTCAAGCGAAGTCACACCGGGCCCGCTGAATGCGAGCACGATCTGCTTAGAAGCTTGCTGTGCTCTCGCATATCCGGTGGCGATCGCGAAGCGGACCTCCGGTGCTGCGGCGGCAGCGAGCATGCCCGAGAGGGAGCCACCACGAAGCACGCGGCGAATGGAATGGCCGCGCGCCAGCGCAGCAACCTGGTCGCCGGGCAAAGGCATGACGGTGTCATCCTTTTCCAGGTGCGTCACTGTTCCGGTAAGGACAGCTTCGCGTGCGACGAGCGGGGCCGGCCCGCGGAGCGGATTCCGCTGCCGCAGCAAGCGCGCGCGCAGCAGGGTCGTGTAGAGGTGCCGGAGACGCTCGTTCGAAATCAGCGGATGGGGAGCAACGGCGGCGTTCGCCGCACTGGGCCGGTCAGGCATCTTCAGCGGGGGTCCTTGTTTTGGGGAAGAAGCAGATGAGGTAACCGGAATCGATTGTAGAGCACTTCACGGGCTATCGCGGGCTGGAGTGCGCGTGGAGATCGAAAATGGTCGCGCGCCAGAGTGCCACACTGCGCGATGATGCGCAACGAGTGCTTTTCAACAGAAGTGTGCATAAGCCTGTGAACAAGCTCGACGCAGACGCGATTCAAGCAATGTTTATCGGTGGTTGCACGCCATGCACTACTTTCGTGGCACTCCGCAGAGCGAACGCAGATCGCAAGGAAGAGTGTCGTCGATCGTATACACAAGCGAGCTTTTTACGTCGAGTAATCGGCATTGATCGAAACGTACTCGCGGGTGAGATCGCAGGTCCAGAAGCGGCAGGACCCAGTACCGAGTCCCAGATCGAGGTGGACTGCAAACTCCGGCTGGGTCAGATATCGATGAGCAGCAGCCTCATCGAAACCAGAAGCGCGCCCGCCGCGTTCGCAGATGAGCAGCTCGCCGAGCCGGATCGAGATGCGCGCCGGATCCACCTGCGCGCCGGAGTAGCCGGTCGCCGCGATGAGGCGTCCCCAGTTGGGATCGCTGCCGGCCCACGCCGTTTTCACCAGTGGGGAGTGTGCGATGGCCCTGGCGATGCGGAGCGCGTCTGCGTCGCAGGCTGCACCGCGAATATTCAGCTCGACGACGTGTGTTACGCCTTCACCATCGGCAACAATCTGCTTCGCCAGCGAGGCGCAGATCTTCTCCAGCGCTGCAGCGAAAGGGACGGCATTGGCTTCGCTAAGCCTAGCGCCGGATGCGCCGCTTGCGAGAAGCAGCACGGTGTCATTGGTGGAGGTGTCGCCGTCGATCGAGATGCGGTTGAAGCTGGTTTCGCCCGCCGTATCGAGCAGACGCTGAAGCAGGGCGGCCTCGGCGGCTGCATCCGTGCAGAGGTAGGCCAGCATGGTGGCGTGGGGCGCTGCGGCGAGCTGCGGGTGGATCATCCCGGCACCTTTCGCCATGCCTGCCAATCGCACCTCGCGCCCGTCGATCTGGACCGTTGCCGAGGCCACCTTCGGCTTCGTATCTGTCGTCATGATCGCGCCGGCTATAGCGGCGAAATGCTCGGGGGCATCGCCAACCGCACCTTTGAGCGCGGGAAGGGCAGCGCGGATCTTCTCGACCGGTAGCGGCACGCCGATGATTCCGGTCGATGAAGGAAATATCGCGGCCGGTGTGCAGCCGAAGACTTCCGCAGCGGCAGCGCAGCAAGCTTCCACCGCGGCGATGCCTGCCTCGCCCGTGGCGCAGTTGGCATTGCCGGCATTGATGAGTACCGCGTGGACGCGATTCTGATTCGCCGCGAGATTCCGCCGATCGAGAATGATGGGCGCTGCCTGGACTTTGTTGGTGGTGTAGAGAGCGGCAGCAGTCGCACCTTGTGGAGCGACGATGGCAGAGAGGTCGGCGCGGCCGCTGGCCTTGATGCCGGCGCGTACGGCTCCCCAAAGAAATCCGCGGGGCAGGGAAGTGATTGTGTCCATGAAGCTTTTACTCTAACAACTGTGAATAGCATGCACGAAGAGTCGGAGTGGTTCGCGGAGCTGCACGATGTGCACGTGGCGCGCGGGGAGGCCGTGGTCCTGCACGGGATCGATCTGGCGATTCGCCGCGGTGAGCACGCTGTCATCCTGGGGCCCAATGGTTGCGGGAAATCCAGCCTTATCAAGGTGCTCACCTGCGAGTGCTATCCGCTGGCGCGTGAGCGCTCTATCGCCAGGATCTTCGGACGCGAGCGCTGGGTCGTCGAGGAGCTCCGCAAGCGCCTCGGCGTGGTGTCGGCCGATCTGCCGGGCGCGAGCACCGCGCACACCCCGGGTAGGGATGCCGTGGTCTCCGGGTTCTTTGCGAGCGCAACGCTGTGGCCGCACCTCGTTGTAACTGCGGAGATGCACGAGCGCGCGGCGGAAGCGATGGAGATGATGGAGGCGAATCATCTCGCCGACAAGCCCGTGGGCGAGATGTCTGCCGGGGAATCGCGCCGCATCATGATTGCGCGCGCGCTCGTGCACAGGCCGGAGATGCTGCTGCTGGACGAGCCATCCAATGCGCTGGATCTAGGGGCGCAGCGCGATCTACGAGAGACGCTGCGACGGCTGACCCAGCAGGGGACCGGGCTGCTGCTGGTGACACATCATCTTCCCGATGTGCTGCCGGAGATCGATCGCGTGATCCTGATGCGCGACGGCCGCATCGTGGGCGACGGAGCGAAACGCGATCTGCTGACAGCGGAGCGGCTGGGAGAGCTGTTTGGCCGGGAGCTGGATGTTGTCGAGCGCGATGAGTACTTCCACGCGCTGGCCTGAGGGCTTCTTGACCTGAGGCGCGCGGGACGATACGTTGGAAGTACACGGGAAAGGAGGATGATCCAGCGAATGAAAACTTCTGACGGCAGTTGTTCGACCACACGTGAGGTGACTGAGGCTTAGGGCGTCGCAGCTCTAGACCTGGCGAACCAGAAATTTTTCGCTGAGGCCCACTTCATAGCCCGCGTCTGCCGGAATTGGGCGGCAGGCGGGTGAAATTGAGAAGCGTGCACGCCTCAGGTCAACTCCAACAGATCACCGGGAATGGCCCGCAATCCACAGCGATTGCGGGCCATTCCTTTTTTCCGGCGCTAGACTAGAGCGATGAAACCACTGGTGATTGCAGGACGAGCTTTTCAGTCGCGCCTGATTGTCGGCACCGGCAAGTACAAGGATGGCGCGGAGACGCAACGGGCCATTGAGGCCTCGGGAGCGGAGATGGTGACGGTGGCGGTGCGCCGTGTAAACCTCGACCGGAACAAGGAGTCGCTGCTGGACTTCATCGATCCGGAGCGCTACTTCCTCCTGCCCAACACTGCGGGCTGTTACACGGCGGACGAGGCGATCCGCGCCGCGCGGCTCGGGCGTGAGGTGGGGCTGTCGGATTGGGTGAAGGTCGAAGTGATCGGCGACCAGGCCACGCTCTATCCCGATGTGCACGCAACGCTCGAGGCGACGCGCGTGCTGGTGAAGGAAGGGTTCACTGTGCTGCCCTATACGTCGGATGACATCGTGTTTGCGAAACGGCTGGTCGATGTTGGCGCGGCGGCCGTGATGCCGCTCGCGGCGCCCATCGGCAGCGGCATGGGGCTGCAGAACACCGCCACCCTGCGCATCCTGCGCGAGATGATCACGGAGGTGCCGTTGGTCGTGGACGCGGGCATCGGCTCGGCTGCGGAAGCCGCCATGGCGATGGAGATGGGCGCCGACGCCGTGCTGATCAATTCGGCAATTGCCGGAGCGAAGAACCCCGTGCTGATGGCCGAAGCGATGCAGCATGCCGTGCTTGCCGGGCGCGAGAGCTACGTTGCCGGGCGCATGCCGCGCAAACTGTATGCCACGGCAAGCTCACCGGTGGAAGGCGTCTCTAGAGTCAGTTGAGGCGGTGCCGAACCGGACGACACACTGCCATACATCGGCTTCCACGCGGTAGACTTCTTCCCATGCGGGTGTTCGGGATCGACTGCGGTACAGAATGCACCGGCTATGGTGTCGTGGAAGTGGACCAGACACTGCGCGGCTCGCAGCTTCGGCCTGTTGCCGCCGGCGGCATTATGCTTTCGAAGAAGGAGTCGCTGCCGGCACGCCTTGCGCGCGTGTATGCGGAACTTACCGCGCTGATGACCCTGCACGATCCGACGATGGTCGCCATCGAGGATGTGTTCTTCTCTGCAAACGCAAAATCCGCGCTGAAACTGGGCCAGGTGCGAGGTGTCGCGCTGCTGGCGGCGGCGAATATGGGTTTGCCGGTGGCAGAGTACGCGCCATTGAGCGTGAAGTCTGCAGTCGTCGGTTACGGACTCGCCAAAAAAGAACAGGTGCAGTTCATGGTGGCGCGGCTGCTGGAACTGGAGCGCGAGCCCGAGCCGGCCGATGCCGCTGACGCGCTCGCCATCGCCATCTGCCACATTCACACCATGCAGACTCTCTCTGCTCAGCACTCGGCAACCCCGGCGAGGGTGAAGTAAATGCGGGCTGTTGCGTGGCTCGCATGGGCCGCACTGTTCGTGGCGCCCAGCGCATTTGGGCAGCCGCCCGCCACGGTGACCTTTCACTTTGAGAACCCGCAGTTGCAGCCGGCGAAGTACACCATCACGGTCCATGAGGACGGAACCGGCCATTTTAATGCGGAAGCCGGCCCATCCAATCCGGAGGACATTGCCGCGTTGCCGAGTGAGAGCCAGGACCGCGGCATACAGGTCACCACGGCCAATACGCAGCGCATTTTTGAGATAGCCCGCGCGAAGAAGTTCTTCAACATCGCGTGCGAAGGCGGCGATGCCCATCTTGCCTTCACCGGCAAAAAGGAACTGGGCTACCAGGGATCGGATGGCCACGGCGGCTGCACATTCAACTATAGCAAGGACCCAAAGATCCAGTGGCTTACCACGGAAATGGAAGGCATTGCTGCAAGTTTGGAAGCTGGGCGTCGCCTGAAGCTGGAGCACGAACACGGCCGTCTCAGCCTGGATGCCGAACTCGAATCGCTGGAAACCATGGTGCAGAACGGACAGGCTCTCGAGTTGCAGAACATCGCGCCTACTCTGGTCGAAATCGTGAAGGACCAGGCGGTGTTGCAGCGTGCCCAGAAACGCGCCCGCCATCTGCTGGCCATCGTGGATGCCGGCGGAATTGTGACAAAGTAGCCGGTGAGGAAACGCTCAGCTTTCAGCATTTTCCCGATAACTCAAAGGTCACGAAGCAGGGCACGATCACTGCGACCTTCTGTAAGATTCCGTGTTCTAACCAGTGTGGGCCGGCGACCCGGTTTCGGGTTGAGGCCTTCAGGGGAGGTGGCCGAAATGCGCGGACACCGATGGATTGTTTCTTTGCTGGCGTTTGCGGCTACGACGGCTCTCGCCGTCGCACAGGCGCCGGATACGACTGCCGTGGTTCGCCTCAGCTACGTTCAGGGCGGCGTGAAGATTTTGCAACACGACCAAACCCTCTTCGACCAGGCGCAGGCCAACATGCCGCTCCTCTCCGGCTATGCGCTTGCGACCGGGCAGGACGGACAGGCCGAAGTAGAGTTCACGGACGGCAGCGTGGCTCGAGTGACCCCGAACAGCAAATTGCGGCTCGATCGTCTGGCAAGCGCCGACAATCGAAGCGAGCCGACCGAACTCACGATGCTCTCCGGCCTGGGCTACTTTGAGCTCAATACTGCAAACGGCCAGCGATTCTCAGTGCGTTTCGACAACGCCGTCGCTCGCCCGGTCACGAACTCGATCTTTCGCATCAATCTCGACAAATCACCCGATCTCGCGGTTTTTACCGGCACAGTTCGTGCTTCGGCAGGCGGGGCGTTCGATCAGACGATCGAAGAGGGCAGAAGCCTGCAATTCGATGCAAGCGATGCTTCGAACGTGACCACAGCCGCCATCCAGAGCGACTCCTGGGACCAGTGGAACCAGGATCGCGACAACCAGATCGCACAGGAAGCGGAGCAGCAGACCAGTGCTCGTGAAGCAAGCGGCGCCACCAACGAGCCTGGCTGGGACGACCTGGACAACTACGGAGACTGGTATCCAGTCGAAGGCTACGGGAATGTCTGGGTCCCGGGAGAGCAGCCGGATGGATGGGACCCTTACGGCTATGGCTATTGGGCGAACTATCCGGGCTGGGGCTACACCTGGATCTCGGGCTATCCGTGGGGATGGCTGCCGTATCACTGCGGCGCATGGAATTACTGGAACAGCGTGGGATGGGGCTGGATACCGGGGCAGTGCGGCCTGGGATGGCAGCCGGTTATCACAGTGTGGAATGTGCCCCATGGCTGGCGGCAGCCGCCCAGGCCGATTCCTGGCGGCCATATCGGTCCGCCGAGCCGCGATAAGAACCTGGTTGCGGTGAATCGCGGGCCTGTCCTGTCGCCACATCCAGGTGTGAACCACAACAATCACACGCAGCCAGTCCGCATCGATGGCCAACGCGTGGATCCA
Organism: Acidobacteriaceae bacterium; assembly: GCA_036376445.1. Taxonomy (GTDB): domain Bacteria; phylum Acidobacteriota; class Terriglobia; order Terriglobales; family Acidobacteriaceae; genus KBS-83. The sequence goes on along the minus strand of DASVAI010000302.1, from coordinate 2,657 downwards.
CTCCCGGTGCTTGGCAATCCGACGCTGGGCGGACGATACGGCTATCGCGGAAGCGGCCCTACCGAGCCGGGGCATGCCAATGGCTTCCAAGGCAATGCGGGGAACGCGGGGAATGCTGTGCGGCCATCGTTGCCGCGGTTGCAGAATCCCGCGCCGGGCACAACGCCGGTCAGTCCGCGGCCGCCTGCTGTGAATGCGCCGTCGCGACCTGTCTTTCTGCCCTCGCGTCCGATGCCGCAGCCCGCGCCGCCACGCATTTCGCCGCCACAGCGCATCACGCCGCCTGCGCCTCGCATGGTCCAGCCGGCGCCGCGGGTGTACACCCCTCCACTGGCGCCTCGGATGTCATCGCCACCTCCGGCACCTCATCCGTCTGCGCCACCGACCATCAGTGCGCCGCATGCGGGTGGTGGTTCGCCCAGTCACCACTAGGTCGTACCATTGTGAGAAACAGAAGCGGCGAGCGCACGGCTCGCCGCTTTTTCTTGTATTCAGGAAACCTTCAGCGCGTGGTAGACCGCGGCCATTTGAGATAGATCGATGGCTTCGGCGCGCACACTGGCCTCCAGTCCTGATCTTCGGAGGGCGCCTTCCACCGCTTCCTTGTCGAAGCCGGCATGGCGCAGGTTGTTGGCCAGCGTTTTGCGCTTCTGCGCGAAGCAGGCACGGAGAAATGGCACAAACTCCTTAATATTCAGACCAAGTTCCTCGAAACGCGGATTCGGATGAAATCGGAAAACGCTGGAGTAGACCTTGGGCGGAGGTGCAAAGGCGCCAGGTGGAAGGGTGAACAGCAGATCAACTGTTCCATACATCTGCATGGTGGCGCTCAATACGCTATAGTCGCGGCCGCCCGGCGAAGCGGTGATGCGATCAGCTACCTCGCGCTGCACCATCAGGACTGCGCGATCGATCGCCGCATGGTGTTCCAACAGATGCAGCAGGATGTCCGAAGTGATGTAGTAGGGAAGGTTCCCGACGACAACAAGCCTCCTGCCGCGTTCCGCCGCCAACGCGCTCAGATTCAGTTTGAGAACATCCGCTTCGCGGACCTCAATCTTCGCGTTTTGGGCAAATTCCACGCGAAGCCGGGTCGCGAGCGCGGAATCGAACTCGACGAGCGTCAGGTGCTCAGCCTGTGGCGCGAGCAGGCGGGTGATCGCGCCGCGACCAGGACCGATCTCGAGAACGGCGTCTTGCGCAATGTTGCCGAGCGCGGCGACGACCGAGCGGCAGGCATTTGCATCTACTAGAAAGTTCTGACCGAGCCGGGCTTTCTTCTGCATTTGTAAGTGACGCGTCACATGCGGATAGAATCACTTCGAGCTTAAAGCAGCGCAGGACGTTCAGACGTCGCTGGCGTGAGAGAGGCGGAGCGGAAATGCATATTGTGTACGCGGCCTCCGAGTGCGTGCCGTTCGCAAAGACGGGCGGGCTCGCCGATGTGGTGGCGGCATTGCCGCGTGAGATGGCTCGCCAAGGCCATCAGGTCACGGTCTATCTGCCGTACTACCGCCAGGTGCAGAAACACATGACGGAGCGGCGCGTCGCCATTCCCAGCATCACTATCCCGTTCCACGCTTACAACCAGTTTGTCACCGTGCTGGATGGCGGCATTCGCAATGGCGTGCAGTTCTATTTCTTTGACTGCCCTGAGTTCTTCGATCGCGAGGGAGTTTACGGAGCACAGGGCGGCGAATACAGCGATAACGCAGAGCGTTTCGGACTCTACAGCCGCACCGTGATTGAAGCGGCAAAGCAGCTTGGGGTTCCCGATCTGTTTCACGCGCATGACTGGCACGCATCGATGGTTCCCGTGATGCTCCGCTCGCTGTACCACGCCGACCCGGTGATGCGCCGTGTCCCCTGTCTCCTGACCATCCATAATGCCGAGCACCAGGGGCTGTTTCCCGCGAGCATTATCGAGCGCCTGGATCTTCCGGCAGAGGTCTTCACGATTGACGGGCTGGAGTACTACGGGCAGGCCAACTTCTTGAAAGGTGGCATTATTTACGCGGACACGCTGAGCACTGTGAGCCCGCGCTATGCCCAGGAGATTCAGACGCGCGAACTCGGCGCTGGACTGGAAGGCGTTATCCGGAAGCGCGCGGCAGACTTGAAGGGGATTCTGAACGGCGTGGATTACGACGAATGGAACCCCGCGACCGACCGCAAGATCGCAGCACACTATACGCCGGAGAACCTCTCCTGCAAACGCGCGTGCCGGCGGGATCTGTTGCACGCCTTCGGATTGAAAAGCAGCAACGAGAACGCGCCGGTGCTCGGCATGGTCTCCTGGCTTTCCACCCAGAAGGGATTCGATCTGGTAGCTGAGATCATGCCGGAACTCATGGCACGCGATTTGATGCTGGTGGTGCTCGGAACAGGCGAAGCGTATTACGAGGGCCTGCTCCGCTCACTCGCCGAGAAGCACCCCGGACGCATCGGCGTAAAGGTGGCCTTCGATGACACGATGGCGCACAAGATCGAAGCCGGCGCGGATATCTTTCTCATGCCCTCGCGATATGAGCCCTGCGGGCTGAGCCAGATTTACAGCCTGAAATATGGGACAGTGCCCGTAGTGCATGCCACCGGGGGGCTGGACGACACGATTGAGGAGTGGGATCCGGTCGCGAAGACTGGAACCGGGTTCAAGT